>JAGZEG010000005.1 GCA_018368455.1 Coriobacteriia bacterium | reverse complement strand
CATGGCGTTGATGGGGTAGGCGGCCTTGTCGGTGGAGAGGCACACCACGCGCTCCACGCCCTCCTCGATGGCGGCGTGCAGCACGTTGTCGGTGCCGATCACGTTGGTGCGCACGGCCTCCATCGGGAAGAACTCGCAGGACGGCACCTGCTTGAGGGCCGCCGCGTGGAAGACGAAGTCCACGCCTCGCATGGCGTCGCGCACGGACTGGGCGTCGCGCACGTCGCCGATGAAGAAGCGCACCTTGGAGGCGAGCTCCGGCGAGCGCTCCTGCAGGCGGTGGCGCATGTCGTCCTGCTTCTTCTCGTCGCGGGAGAAGATTCGAATCTCACCCAGGTCGCTCTCCATGAAGTGCTTCAGCACGGTGTTACCGAAAGATCCCGTGCCGCCGGTGATCATCAGTGTCTTGCCGGAAAACGCGTCGCTCACGCCTGCTCCTTTGCAAGGTCGACGAGCAGTCCCTCGAGCGTGTCGAAGAACCGCTCCTTCGTAAAATGTGTCTGGTAGTACGAACGCGCAGCACGCCCGAGATCGTCCCTATCGCCTCGCGAGGCAAATTCCCGCGCGATACGGGCTAAGCCCTCTGCATCTTGAATGTCACAACACAGGCCACAGCCCGCCTCGTCGATCACACGCTTCGTTTCACCTGATAGCGCCGCCAACACGGGCTTTCCTGCGGCCAAGTAGCTCTGAACCTTGCGAGGCAGTGTATATGTAGCCATGGGACTATCGGCGAACGTCACGACCATCGCGTCAGAGGCTGCGTAGTAGGCGGGCATCTCCTCAAGAGGATGCCTCCCGTGAAAAGTAATGTTTGCGAGTCCGAGTCCACGCGCCGTTTCCTCGCACTCGGCCAAGGCGGATCCCGACCCGACCACATGCCAGGCAATACCCGGGTCATCCCTGAGGAGGGCAGCTGCCCCGACAATTGTCATGACCGACTGGGCCTGGCCCACATTGCCCGCAAAAGTTAGGTTAATCTTCGCCGGGTTGTAGCCTGCTGGCATGGGCGTATCGTCACCGGTAAGGAATAGATCCTCCGCGTACTGCGGCAGGTAAGCGGAGTCGGGAATGTTCAAGCCGAGTTCTCCGCGGAAGTAGTCATCAAATAGCGGCGAGGTCACTGCGATGCGGTCTGCCTGCGAGTAGATGCGCTTCGAGACAGATCGCATCCACTTGAACGGCAGGGAGTCTTCATTAAAGCCTCCCGCCAACAAGCTCGCAGGCCACAGGTCAAAACAATACAGCAGCATCTTCCTGTGATGCCGCCTTGCATAGGTCAGGCCAGGGTCAACCTGCATGACCGGGGAGAACTGGTACCCGAGTACAACATCGAAGTCCTCGTCCAGCGAGCGCGCCAACTTGTTTCCGTTGTGCCAGAACGACAGATAATTGCGAATTCGGTTGCCTGCGCCCGACTTACGGGGATGAAGGGGCGCGCGCAGAATACGCACCCCGTTATGCTCCTGTACGCGATTCTCGCCATTATGCCACTCGGCGGGGATATCGCCATCAGGCATGCCCGTGTTAGGTAAGCCCGTGAGCACCGTCACCTCGTGGCCCCGGCGCACAAGCCCTTCGCACACATCGCTCGTGTTGAACGGCTCCGGCCAGTAGTGCTGGCACACAACAAGGACACGCATCAGCGTGCCCCCTCGCCGGTGATCATCGTCTTGAGCGTGTGCCAGATAATGCCCCAGTCCATCTTGAGGCTTCTGTTCTCGATATACGTGATGTCGAACAGAGCTTTTTCCTTGGGCAGCAGATCATATCCGCCCGACACCTGAGCAAGCCCGGTCACCCCCGGGCGCACCATCGTGCGCTGCGACCATCCATGGATGCGCTTCTCGAACTCCTCGTGGAACGCCGGACGCTCCGGTCGGGGTCCGATGAGACTCATGTCTCCTCGTACCACATTCCAGAACTGAGGGATCTCATCAAGACGCGTCTTACGTAGGAACTTGCCCGTCTTCGTTACGCGAGGATCGTCCTCAGTCGCCCATTGGGCGCCTGCCACCTCAGCATCAGTTCGCATGGAGCGGAACTTATATATCTTGAAGACCTTACCGTCGAGGCCCACACGGCGCTGGGCAAAGATGACGGGGCCCGGTGACTCGGCCTTGATCTTGCAGGCGATAATCGCCATGGGGATGCAGAGGAGGACAAGCGCAGCGAAGCACGAGGCCACATCGAAGGCGCGCTTGATAAAGCGATAGGCGGCACTCCCTCCTATATGGTCAACCCGAGGAAGAACAACGACCTCTTCGTCGGGGAGAAGCTTCTTGAGCACCTCGGGAGCGATGCCGCTCTCGGAAAGCTTTGGCGTGCGATTGAGAGCGTCGAGAACTCTCTTCGTCTCATCGCGCGTTTTGGCATCTGCGACAGCCTCGGCGATGTCTCCGAGAACAGCGAACTCCCCGCATTCCCGATCGCCCGGATCTCCCACGCCAACCCCGGCTTCAGTCCCCGTGACCGCGCGCTGCTCCTCGCTATTCACTTTTCTCTTTCTTTCGGACAATCTCGAGTCCTAGCTTGATCATCTTTGTGCGCCCGCACATCGTTACGTCGAGATAGGCAAGCCGCTTGTGGCGGTCAATCTTCTTGATCTGCGCCGTCCGTCCCATGAGCGGGCCGCTGAGCACGATGATCTCATCGCCCTCGATGTAGCCCTCGGACATCGCCACCACCTGGCCGCCGCCGAGCAGGCCGAGCTCGGATCCCGCGCCCGCCTCGCCCGGCCCCAGAAACGCACGCAGCCACGCTATCTCCCCTGCGCTCAGCGGTACCCACCGCTCGCCCGTGCTCAGCACGCGCGCATAGTTCGGCAGGCTCCGCAGCGCCTCGTCCAGCCGCCCCGGGTCATCGCTCACCGCGAAGACGTAGCCCGGGAACAGCACGTTCTCGACGCGCCTCCGCACACCGCGGAAGCTCTTGGACAGCTCGACACGCGGCACGAAGCACCCGGTACACAGATCATGGCCAACCCGCTATTCGATAAGGGAGAGAAGCGCCCGCTCCTTACCACCTTCGGTCTGGATGACATAGACGGCCATAGGCATCCCTCCCTTGTCACTTCAGGGGATGCTTCGCGCCGCATGGCAGATCCCATAACCCGCAACAGGCCCAAGCTGCGCCCCAAGGAAAGGAACGCCTCCGGCTCGCGCAGAAAGGAAAACCTGCCCGCAGAGGAGATATGCAAACTCTCGCCCGCTCCCGGAACGCGCGCCCAGCGACGATTCCAAGCAGACGAGATATGTGGTGGCACGCGCTGCCAGACGAAGGTTCGACCTTCGGTTCAGGCGGCATTCAGCTTGCCTTGTATGCCTTTTATACAGCCTGGAATATGAGTGTCAACTCAATGTTCATGACGAGCAACGCCAATGTAACGTTTGCCGAGCTTGACTCGCGCGCGCCACGGGTTCCCCACACGCGCGACGCCTATGGTGCGCGATGCTTGCCCCGCACGGCATAGCGCTCGCATGCCTGCGCCAGCCACCGATAGTGTTCCACGCGATGGGCATCGCTCGCGATGTAGTCGTAGGCAAGATCGTCAAACAGCTTGATGGCCGTGCGCCTCCCCTTGCCTCCGAGGCGTCCTCCGGCCACAAAGTCTGCCGACGCCTGCAGGCTGCATCCCATGCGACGCAGGCTGCGCGCCAGCGAGGGGTCGCGCTGGATGGCCTTGTAGCGCTCGGGGTGCGCGATGATGACGTGGTAGCCGCGCCCCTGCAGCTCGAATATCGTGCGCTCGTACGTGCGGAAGTCCGCCGCCGTCGCGCCAACCTCAAGCTCGAGCAGGAACTCGTCGCTCCCGTCGAAGTGCAGGCGATCGGCCCACTCGCTCAGCCCCAGCTCCATGAGCTTCGTGTGGTTGACCTCGAAGCCCATCTGCAGCGGAAAGCCGCCCGCGTAGCGGACGAGCTCGTCGTAGGCATCCCACATGGCGTCGAAATCGAAGTACGGGCTGCGACAGTGAGGCGTGCACGTGATAGACGTGATGCCCACGGCCTTGGCTGCCTCGAGCATCGCGAGGCTCTCGTCAAGATCGCGGGCACCGTCATCGACCCCGGGAAGTATGTGGCAATGCAGGTCGCGCATCTGCTAGCGGGAGAAGCGCTTGCCCGTACGCGACGCGTCGACCGCCTTGCTCGGGCTCGCCGGCACGAGGGGGCGAGCAGCGCGGGGGTTCTCCGCAGCAGGCTCAGGCTCGACAGGCTGACGCGCAGCCTCACCGCGCCGAGAGTGGGCCGCGTGCGAGCCGGCGGACTCAGCGCGCGCTTGCGTCGCCGCCCCCTGGGACTCACCCGCGCCCTTCTCATAGCTTTCGTAGCCGTAGCCGTACGAGGCGCCCTGGTAGTCGCAGAAGTTCATGACGACGCCAAGCACGGTGGCGTCAGCCTTCTTGAGCTGGTCGTACGTCTTGGCCACGGCATCGCGCGGCGCAAAGCCCTCGCGCACAACGAGCAGCGTGCCGTCGACAAGGGCCGCAAGCACGGCGGCGTCGACGAACGCGCCCACCGGAGGCGTGTCGAAGAGGACGTAGTCATACCTCTCGGACGCATCCGCAAGGAACGAGCGGAAGCGCTTCGACGCCAGGACGTCAGAGGGAGAGGGGATGCCCGGCTCGCAGTCGAGGAAGAACATGCCCTCGGGCGTCGAGGGGACGATCGCCTCATCGAGCGTTGCCTGACCGATAAGCACGGAGTACAAACCAGCGCGGCCCCGCACGCCCAGCATACCCGCCAGACTGCGGCGGCGCATGTCGGCCTCCACGAGCAGAACCGTCTTGCCGCTCGTGGCGATGGCCTGCGCGAGATGCATGGCGATCGTCGACTTGCCCTCGTTTTCGACGGCAGACGTGATGACCAGCGTCTTGATGGGATTATCGACGCCAGCGAAGCGAATGTTGGCGAGCAGCGTCTTAGCGGCGTTCTGGGCGGCAGACGCGCTGCGGGCGTAGTGCTTGCGCTTCATGGCGCTTACCTCCTGGACTGGTACGCGGGGAACTGGCCCAGAACCGGGATGCCGAGCAGCTCCTCGGCATCTGCGGCGTTGCGCACCTTGTTGTTGAGCATGTCCTGCATCACGACGATGGCCACAGCGACGAACAGGCCCGCGAGCAGGGCGACGGCCACGTAGAGCTTGCGGTTGGGACCGCTGGGATCGTCGGGCGTTATGGCCTCGTCAACGACGTTGACGCTCTTGACCTCCATGACCTCCTGGGCGACGTCGGACACGTCGGCTGCGATGGCGTTGGCGATGTCGGCCGCCGTCTGGGCGTCGTCGCCCGTGACGGTGAGCGTAAGCACGCGCGTCGTTGTCTCGCTCGTGACGCTGATGTCATAGCCGTTGAGGTTGGCGAGACCAAGCTCGCTCGCGGCATCGCCCATGACGCGGTCGCTCTTGATGAGGGCGGCGACGTCGTTCGTGATCATCTGGCTTGCGTTGAGCGACGTCTGGAGGTTGAGAGATGCATCCTCGGACTGCGAGGCCAGCACGTACATGCTCGTCTTGGCCGTGTACTGGTTGTCCATGACGAGATAGGCATACAGGCCCATGGCGATGGCACAAAGCACAGGCAGGATGATGACGAGCTTGAGATGGCGCTTGAGCAGTTGCAGCAGTTCGAGCAGTGTCATGTCGGGCCGTCCTCCAGATCCGCCGTCGCGACGTTACGCCATCATACCAGCCCACACGGAACCAGCCTGAGGGCGACAGCGCCCGTCACGCGGCAGTCGTGAGGCATATGGTGAACAGTTTGCGCCCGCGGGGACCGTCTCGCAAGGGCCCGAAGCCGTATCCGACAAAACTAACCGCGCCCAGAGCATGACGGCAGCAGGTTGTGGACGAGAGGCGAACGGGACGCGGGGCAACCCTGAGCCTTCCGCTTTTTGGCTGGACGTTGAGCGCAATCGGCCCCATCGCCGGCAAAGTGGCAGATACTGGATTGCATGTGTCCCAACGGCGGGGCCACGAACGCAAGCGCAGGCGAGCGCGAAGGGAGACCGAACGCATGGGAAAACATAGTCAGCCAATGACCTCGGGCCAGCCACAGCGAGGCATGGCCCCGGCAGGCAAGCGCTTTGCCCCGGCGAGCAGCAACGCCGCCACTGCCTATAGCCGCGCGTCCAACCCGTATGAGAATCCCAAGAGGCGCGGAAACGCGCGGCACACGATCCTGTTCGCGGTCCTCGGCGTCATCGTCGCGCTTGTCGTACTGCTCGGCGTGTATGCGGCGCTTCTCGGATCCTCGGCGCTCAACGTCGTCGACCAGGCAAAATCCCTTGTCCCGACAGTGGAGCGCATGGTATCGGGCGTGAAGTCGGGTGATACAGGCACGCTGCAGAGCGACGTCCAGGAGCTCCAGGCGGGCGTGGAGGCCATCCAGGACGAGACGTCCGGCATCGTCTGGGACATCGCTGAGCTCATCCCCGTCTACGGGCAAGACGTCGCCGGCGCTCGCACGCTGCTCGTCGCAGCTGGCGAGGCGGTATCCAACGTTCTCGTTCCCGCAGCAAGCACGCTGGAATCCCACCCGATCAGCGCCCTCATACAGGACGGCAACATCAACGGCACGGCAGTCAAGCAGCTGTGCGACACGCTAGCCAGCGTCACGCCCGCCATCAAGGACGTCCTCACGACAGTCAGCAGCGTGGGAACGTTCCATATCTCCCAGATCAACGACGCCCTCGATCAGGTGCGGGGGCCCCTCAACACCGCCAACCAGCTGCTCGACGAAAACGGCGACGCCATCCGGCTGCTCCCCGACATCCTGGGCTGCAACGGGGCGCGCAACTACCTGGTGATCGCACAGAACAACGCCGAGATCCGCGCGACGGGAGGCTTGCCCGGCGCCCTCATGCCCGTGACCGTCGACAACGGGTCCTTCTCTTTCGGCGAGATGGCCTCCCTGTCCGACATCATCGACATCGCTCAGTCCCCCTTCGTGCTCACAGATGACGAGACGCTTCTGTTCGGCGAGTCCCTGGCAACGGTGCCCGCAAACATGACATACACGCCCGACTTCTCGCGGGCTTCCCAGCTGCTTATGCAGACATGGACCATCCTGAACGGCATCGAGTTTGACGGCGTGATCGCCGTTGACCCCGTCTTCTTCCAGCATGTGCTCGCCCTAACAGGCCAGGGCGTCACGCTTTCGGACGGAAGCGTCATCGACGGCACGAACGCGGCCCAGGCGCTCATTTCGGATACGTACTGGAACTACGGCGAAAACGAGGAGCTCATGGATGAGCACTTCGCCGAGGCTGCGCTTGCAGGTTTTGACGCCATTCGTTCCAGTGCCGGGTCGATGGATCTGTCGAGCCTCTTGGACACCGTGCTGCAGGGCATAGACGAGGGGCGCTTCCTTGCATACTCGATCGTCCCCGGTGAGGAGGCCCTCTTTGAGCGCCTCGGCTGCTCCGGCACGCTGGCATCGGATCCGTCCTCTCCCGTGCTCGGCGTTTACCTCAACGACAGTACGTGGAGCAAGATCGACTGGTATCTCGACTTTGGAACGAACATCACCGGCTCGTCCCAAAATGCAGATGGCTCAACCAGCTATCAGGTGACAACGTGGCTTTCGAACACCATCACGCCCGAGGAGGCCGCGTCCGCCCCTGAGTACATCACCGGGCTCAATCCCGAAAAGCTCGATGTCTCCGACATGCTCACGACGCTCTATCTGTACGCCCCCGCAGGCGGGTCCATCACCAACGTGAGCGTCGACAGCTCAAACGCCTCTCTCGACCCGATATTCTCGGACGCCATGCACGATGGCCTACCCGTTGTGTTCGGCCTCGCCCACCTCCTTTCGGGAGAGAGCGTGTCCGTTTCGTACACCGTAACAACCTCCCCCCAGGCGGATAAGGATCTCGTCATTCGATCCACGCCGACGACGCGGGGCTAGACGAGAGGAAGCATCCCGATGAAAGGTATCGTCCTGGCCGGCGGGTCCGGCACGCGGCTGCACCCGATGACGCTCGCCACGTCCAAGCAGCTGCTCCCCGTCTACGACAAGCCGATGGTGTACTACGCCCTCTCGACGCTGATGATGGCCGGCATTCAGGACATCCTGCTCATCTCGACGCCAGCGGACCTGCCGAACTTCGAGCGCCTGCTCGGTGACGGGTCGCGCTTCGGCATCCACATCTCATACAAGGTGCAGCCCTCCCCCGACGGCCTCGCTCAGGTCTTTCTGCTCGGCGAGGAGTTCATCGCGGGCGAGCCCTGCGCCCTGGTGCTCGGCGACAACATCTTCTACGGACATGGCTTCTGGCACACGCTCCTGCGCGTCGCCACGCGGCGGGCGCAGCAGCCCGGCGCCACGGTCTTCGGCTACCAGGTGGAAGATCCGGAGCGCTTCGGCATCGTGGAGTTCGACGCCCAGGGTCGCGCCATCTCCATCGAGGAGAAGCCCGAGCACCCCAGGAGCAACTACTGCGTCACGGGCCTGTACTTCTACGACGAGCGCGTCTGCGAGTACGCCAAGACCATCAAGCCCTCCGCGCGCGGCGAGCTCGAGATCACCGACCTCAACCGCATCTACCTCGAGCAGGGGCAGCTGGACGTCGAGACGCTCGGGCGTGGCTTTGCCTGGTTCGACGCCGGCACCGTGGACTCCCTGCACGAGGCGGCGGACTTCATCTGCCTGGCCGAGCGCCACACCGGCCTCAAGATAGCCGCGCTCGAAGAGATCGCCTTCAACAACGGATGGATCGACGCCTCGCAGCTCATGATCGTCGGGCGCTCCATCGGCAAGTCCGACTATGGACGCTACCTCATGAAGATCGCCGAGCGAGCCCTGGCAATGGGCCCCGCGGCGAGTGCACCGTGCGCGCCGGCCTCGTCTGCCGACGACGACGGCGCGCTCTAACTCGCCAGCTCACCAATCAAAGCAACCTCGGAGGCTTGCGGCATGGCAACCTATCTCGTCACCGGCGGTGCCGGCTTCATCGGCTCGAACTTCGTCCTGCACATGCTGGGCACGCGCGACGACGTCCGTATCGTCAACGTGGACAAGCTCACGTACGCCGGTAACCTCGAAAACCTTGCATCACTTGAGGGCGATGCGCGGCACGAGTTCGTGCAGGCCGACATCTGCGACGCCCAGGCGATGAACGACCTGTTCGCGCGCGTGAAGCCAGACTATGTGGTGAACTTCGCCGCCGAGAGTCACGTCGACAGGTCGATCCTCGACCCGACGATCTTCTGCCGCACGAACGTCGAAGGCACGGTGACGCTGCTCAACGCCGCACGCACGCTGTGGGAGCGCCCTGATGGCTCATACCCCGACGGCGTACGGTTCCTGCAGGTCTCGACCGACGAGGTCTACGGCTCGCTGCCCATCGACGACCCGACGGCGCTGTTCCGCGAGGATACGCCGCTGGCCGCCCGCAGCCCCTACTCCGCGTCGAAGGCGTCCGCCGACCTGTTTGCGCGCGCTTACGGCAGCACCTATGGCATGCCGGTCGTGGTGACGCGCTGCTCCAACAACTATGGGCCGTTCCAGTTCCCCGAGAAGCTCATCCCGCTCATGTTCCACAACGCGTGCAACCACAAGCCGCTGCCGGTCTACGGCGACGGCCTCAACGTGCGCGACTGGCTCTACGTCGAGGACCACTGCCGCGCCATCGAGCGAGTCCTCGGGGCGGGGCGACCCGGCGAGGTCTACAACGTCGGCGGACACAACGAGCGCGCTAACATCGACATCGTGAAGCTCATCATCGCCTACGTGCACGACCACGTCGATGCCAGTGTCGACGAGTCGCTCATCGAGCACGTGACCGACCGCAAGGGGCACGACCGCCGCTACGGCATCGATCCCACCAAGATCGGCCGTGAGCTGGGCTGGCAGCCCGAGACGTGCTTTGAGGTGGGCATCGTCAAGACGCTCGACTGGTACCGCGAGCATCCTCAGTGGGTCGAGCACGTCGTCTCCGGCGCCTACCAGAGGTACTACGAGAAGATGTATGGGGGACGGGGCCTGGCGTAAGGTACAGCGCCTCATGCCAAAAGCATCGCGTCCAACACGCTCGGCATGACGCGGCCAAGGGAGTAGCGCTGCGCGATCTCGCAGGCGGCGTCCCCCATGCGCCGCGCCAGCGACCGGTCGCCATGCAGGCGCAAAACGCAGCGCTGGAACGCCCCCGCATCGCCAAACGGATAGAGCAGGCCGGGCGCCGTGCCCGCAGACGCCCCCTCGACCACCAGGTCCTCGTGCCCCTTGACGTCTGTCAAGATGACGGGCAGCCCGCACGCCATGCCCTCGATCACGTGGAACGGCAGCCCCTCCGAGCGGCTCGATGACACGCACGCGTCGCTCGCCGCCCGCCACGCCGTCAGGTCACTCGCAAAACCCGGCATCGCGACGCGCCCCTCCAGGCCCAGCTCCGCCACGCAATCCCGGCACGCCTCAAAGCGCTCGCCCCGCCCCGGAAGCGCCAGCACGACGTCCTTGGGCAGCTCGGGCAGCGCCTCGATGAGCGCGCTTTGGTTCTTGCGCGCAGAAAATTCGCCAGCGTAGAGCAGTACGAAGGCATCCTCGGGCAGACCGAGCGCCTCACGCGCCTCCCTGCGACCCCTCTCGTCCGCCTGCCGACAGCCCGTCAGGTCAGCCCCCATACCGTCAACCTGCACGACATCACCCCGGCAAAGGCGGTGTCTCCGAGCGATCTCGGTGTCCTGGCGGTTCATCGTCACGATGCGGTCGGTCACCCTCGCCATGAGCTGTTCAGCCCCCAGCATGACGGTACGCCTCGGCCGGGATGTCCTCTCGTCAAAGAGATAGCCATGCACGACGTTCACGACTGCCGCGTCGCGCTTGCCCGCCTGACAGATACCGAGGCGCACGAAAAACGCCGCGAGCGACGTGTGCGTCACGACGAGGTCAAACCGCTCCCGGCGTACGAGACGAGCCACCTCGCCCGCTGCTTCGACGTTATGCGCAGACGTCATGCTCTTCGTGAACGGCACGCGCACGGTGCGCAGGCCATCGGGCAGACCTGCGGGATCTCCAGACGCCAGGGCCCACACCTCATCGCCGCGATCAAGAAGCGCCCGCAGGTAGGGGATGTGAAAGCTCCTGAGATGACCAAACGAGGAGGCTGCGTACAGCACCTTGTCCATCGCGCGCCCCTTTCGTCTTGTAAGCAAAACGACACTAAATCGCGGTCATTTCCCGCACGCTATCTCGCAAAGCTCTCCGCGGCGCAAGCATCCGCCCTGCTTGGGCTAAGATTATCCAATAGTACTCATCTGCTTCACAGCGCGAAAAGGAAGTCCCCGTTTGTTCAAGGCGCACCACAGAATCCCGAACGCTCTTTCGGTCCTCATCGACCTCGCCATCATCACGGGCTCGATGGCGTTCGCCTTCTGGATGCGCTTTTCTGTATTCCGTGGCGAAGGCCCCGTCATGTCAGGCCTCAACCACGTGCTCTGGGGCGCAGCATTCTCCCCCGTCTTCGTCTTTCTCTACAGCCTGCTCGGCATATACGGCCGGCGATCTCCCAACAGCACGATGCGCACGGTCGGACGGCTCGTCCTGTGCAACACCGTCGCCATGATGCTCTACATCGACTTCATCTATCTCTTCCGCGTCGTCGACTTCTCACGCTGGCTCCTCGTGATCGCGTGGGTCACAATCAACATCCTGACGTGCTGCAAGGCCGTACTGATCGACAGCCTGCAGCGCCTGCAGTACGAGCGTGGCATCGGGCGCACCCGCGTCGTTGTCGTCGGGTCGAGCTTTACGGCGCGCACCTATGCAAAAGCCGTCAACCACGAACGCCCGCGCAGCTTCGCCCTCATGGGCAGCATCGGTCGCGAGACGCTCATGCCCGGCATCGCCCTTCTTGGAAGTTATGCAGACGTCGGCCACATCCTCGAGGAGCTCGTTCCCGACGAGGTCGTTGTCGCCCTGGACTCTTCCGAGCAACGCCACCTTGACGACGTGCTGCTGGCCTGCGAGAACGCCGGCATTCGCGTCGAGCTGCTTCCCACGTACCACCAGTTTCTCTCGAGCCGTCCCCACATCTCGCAGCAGGCGGGGCTTCCGCTCATCAGCGTTAACCGCATCACGCTCGACAACATGGGCCTCGCGTTTCTCAAGCGAGCGTTCGACGTGCTCGGCTCGCTCGTACTCATCGTGCTCACGTCACCGATCATGATCGTTGCGGCGCTGGGGACGAAGCTCTCCTCCCCCGGGCCCGTTATCTTCCGGCAGGAGCGCGTCGGCCGAGGGCGCCGCCCGTTCTACATCCTCAAGTTCCGCTCGATGCGGCTCAACGCTCAGTCGGACAGCGCGTGGACGACGGGAGACGATCCTCGTCGCACGGCATTCGGATCGTTCATGCGCCGCTACTCCATCGACGAGCTTCCCCAGCTCTTCAACGTGCTCAAGGGGGACATGAGCCTCGTCGGCCCGCGCCCCGAGATTCCCCAGTACGTCAACCGCTTCAAGCACAGCGTGCCGCTCTACATGGTGCGTCACCAGGTGCGCCCGGGCATGACCGGGTGGGCGCAGGTCAACGGCCTACGCGGCGACACGTCCATCGAGAAGCGCATCGAATACGACCTGTTCTATATCGAGAACTGGTCGCTGATGTTTGACCTGCGCATCCTGCTGATGACGCCGTTCAAGGGCATCGTAAACAAGCAGGAGACTCTGGAAGGACACAGCGGGGGCCACCGCCCGACGAACGAGCTTACGGACGATAGGTCTCGTGCCAGAGCCACGGAAGGTCGTCACTTTCAGAGGCGCCGGTAGCCCCTTCGGACGAAGCCAGAAGGCCGTACTCAACCTCGACGGCTCCCGGATACTTCGCGAGGTTTACCTCAAGCACGAGCGCCTGCTCCGTGCCGTAGCGCTTCGTTTGGTGCGCCGTGATGTCAATGGCGTCCGTCGTCACGTTGCCGTGGTTGTCCGTCGCACGGATGCCGAGCGTGGCACCCTGGGCGGCCGAGCGATCCATGAAGAGGTAGAGTCTGCCGTCCCACGCGCACACCGTAGCCGGAGCCGGCAAGTCGGAGCTCACGTAGATCACGCGGTCGGCATTCTGGGGCAGGGCGCGCACGCGTGACGGCAGCGAGGCCTCGCTGACCGCAATGGTAGCCGTCAGGATGAGAACGGCGATGATCGTGATGGAGACCGCCCGCGGGAGGCGGGAAACGGCGCCCAGGATGCGGGAGCCCAGGGAGCCACAAATCGTGGGGTCATCGGGCGCTGGGACTTCGGGCGTCGGGGCCTTCGCAGAAGCATCGGCTTCCGAATTCAGGGAGGCAGGCTGCCGAGGCGCCTCGGCCCCGGGCAGGTCAAGCGGGGGAAGCTCTTCGGGCTTTGGCAGCACCTTCGTGTCGAGGAACTTCTGGTAGGCGTCACACAGCCCCTGGACGTTCGTACCAAACGCCACCTGCTCGCCACGGTTGAGCCACAGGATCTTGTTGCACAGCGAGCGCACCTGGCCAACGGAGTGGCTCACGAGGATCGTCGTGGCACCGCCGTTGATGATCTGGCGCATCTTCGCCTCGCTCTTCTTGCGGAAGGCGCCGTCGCCGACGGAAAGAACCTCATCGAGAATGAGGATCTCGGGGTCAACAAGGCTGGCAATGGAGAAGGCCAGGCGGCTCTTCATGCCGCTCGAGAGCTGCTTGAACGGGCGATCCTGGAAGTCCTGAAGCTCGGCAAAGTCGATGATGGAGTCATACATGCCGTCGACGAACTCGCGGCTGTAGCCCAACATGGCGGCGCGCAGATACGTGTTCTCTCGGACAGTCAGATCGCCGTCGAAGCCGCTGGCAAGCTCGAGAAGAGCGGAGATCTTCGCGCTGCAGCGCACAGTGCCTTCGGTGGGCACCATGATGCCGCTGATGGCCTTGAGCAGCGTGGACTTGCCGGCGCCGTTCGAGCCGATGATGCCGAGCATGTCACCGGGCTGCAGCTCAAACGTCACATGGCGGTCGGCCCAAAACTCCGTGACGTGATACTGCTTTGTCAGCCGGCGAATGAGGTACTCCTTGAGGCCGATGTCCTTGAAGTCGCCGGTGATGTAGCGGATGGAGACGTTGTCGCACGAGACGATGGCAGACATGGCGGCGCCTTACACGTAGTAGAGGAAGTCGTGGTTCTTCTTCTTGTAGATCACAGCGCCGATGATGACGGCAAGCGCGGCATAGCCAAACGCCAGGGCATGCAGGCCGAGCGAGGGCACCATGCCGTCGATGACGATCTGGCGGAAGTACGTGATGTACACGTAGACGGGGTTGCACAGAAAGACGTGCTGAATGAGCGGCGAGTAGCTCGTCGTCGTGTAGAAGATGGCCGACATGTACATGAGCAGCATCGTAAAGACGCCCCAAAGGTACTGGATGTCTTTGAAGAAGACGAACAGGGCCGAGAGGATAAGCCCCACACCGATGTTGAACATCATGAGGCAGGCTATCGGGAAGAGGAGACAGAAGAACTCCCAACGGAACGTGATGCCGTCAATAGCGCAAAAGACGAAGAATATGCAGAGTGTGATGCCGAAGTTGATAATCGTCTGAACGTTCTTTGAGAGCAAGAACATGTATTTGGGAACGTTGACCTTCGTGAAGATGGCCGAGTTAGCCGAGAGGGACGTCATACCCTGGCTCGTGGCCTCGTTGAAGTAGTTGTAGATGAGGTTGCCGCAGAAGAGGTAGGTGGTGTAGTGATCGATGCTGTTCCCAAAGAACTGCGTAAAGATCACTCGCATGACGAGCAACATGAGCAGTGGGTTCAGTACGCTCCACAACATGCCAAGCACTGTTCGCTTGTACTTGGTCTTGAAGTCGCGAGCCACAAGCTCCTCGAAGAGGAACTGGTGCTCCTTCAACCTCTGGGCCACCCTCTGCAGCATTCGACCCCCATACGTGGCGTATAAGCTCCACAGTCGGAATTTTTAATTATAGCAAGCGGGTTCCATCTTGACATCAGCGCTGTCCAAACCTCCACGGCAAGGATCTTTTAGCCAATCAGTCGCCAGGGGACAGGACTGATCGGAGCTTTCTTGGCAGGAGGGTAAGCGATGAGCCAAGCCTAAATGACGCTGACTCCTTAACGCGGCATAGCTCGGCCTCGCTCTCCCGCGAGCGACACAACTCGCAGCGGGCTGCCTCTCGCCAGAACTCGGCACCGTATCCGAGCTCGCCAAGTCGCTCATCGGAGGATTCGAGCGCCATCTCAACAAACAGGCGATAGTCGCTCTCAATAGCAAGCTCTTTTCGAGAAAGCCCGAGGACTCCGAGCTCCGAGAATACACACGCCCAATCGGCCGGAGCTTGTCGATTGTATATACAGTGAAACAGTGCCAGGTTTGCAAAGCTCACAGAGAGAGGGCCGAGCAGGCATCTCTGTTTCAACGTCTTCTGCAAAGCGCGCAGCGCCTCGAGAAAAGCAAGCGGTTCGGCGGACTTGCGCCCCTGGATACTACCAGCACGTCCCACGCGATGGTGGACGAGGCGATCAGGGCAAGTCGCAATACGAGTCGCCAGCGCAAGCGCCGCCATTGTGAAATAGAGGTCGTTGGCGTTTTGCATCCCCTGGAAACGAAGCCCCTCCCCTTGCACAAACGAGCGGAGAAACAGCTTTGTCCATGGTTCTGGGGTGCAAACTTGAAAGATACGATTTGGAACATCTTCCCAGCTGAACGGCTGCTTTCTGGGAACGAAGGCCGAATTGAGGTAGGGCGCGTCAACCCAATTGCCAGGTTTTCCCCTAAACTCATCAGCGCCGTAGAGCACGACCTCCGCCTTTGCCCGCTGGGCGCATGCGACCGCACGCTCGAGCAAAGTCGGCTCGAATAGGTCGTCGGCATCGAGAAACAGCACGTACGCACCGCGAGCGGCATCCAGGCCATCGTTACGCGAGGAGCCCGCGTGAAGGTTACTGGCATGTGTGATCACGCTGACGCGTTCGTCCTTCATGGCATACGACGAAAGCACGGCGGGCGTTTCGTCAGTTGAAGCGTCGTCAACTGCAATCAGCTCAAAGTCCGTCAGGGTCTGAGCGAGAATGCCGTCGAGGCAGCGCCGCAGATATGGCCCGCCGTTATAGACAGGCATCACTATCGAAACGAGAGGCGCCATAGACACTCCTTTACAGGTCATGTCTGGAACGGTACGCACGATACAGCATCCACGCAAGCATCCACGACCATGCGTGGGGATACACGATGAGGCACGTTGTTAGACGCCCTGTTATTCCAAAGCTTGCCCGCAACGCCGGAGAACCGGCATGCGCACGAGCAAACGCAGAGAAACTCGCAAGGCGCTTTCTCAGGGCGGGGGAAAGGGTACGACGTTCTTGCCAGACCAGCGGCCACAGGCGCACCATGGCGCGAATGATCCCGTCCTCCATCGTCTCGCACATGCGGGGGTATCGCTGGGAAAGTGCTTCGTAACGCTCGAGGTTGGCGCCGACGCAGTCAAGCTCTCCAGCCAGCGTCCGGCTTCTCACGATGCCGTCCCCGCGGAGTCGATAGAAGTAGAGACTATCAGGCAACAGCACGACACGCCTTGCTCGCTCAAATAGCTTATATGTCGTATTAACATCTTCAAATTGTTGCCCAACAGGGAATCGGATACCCTGCCAGAGCTCACGGCGGAACAACTTGTTCCAAACATAGTTCTGCAATTCATCGTCGCGCAATAGCAACTCGACGGCGTCATGAGGATCGAGGGCGCGCCGTTCTGAAACGCCGCGTCTCTTGATGAGACGGTTCTCCTCTGCGTCATCGCAGTTTTCCCGAGGGTCAGCCCCTTCGGGAAACTCAATGAAGCTACAGGCCACGATGTCAGCAGCCTCAGCTTCTAGTGCCCCGGCACAGCGCTCGACCATTTCCGGATGAATGATGTCGTCGGAATCTACGAAACCGATGAGGCCGCCCGTCGCGACATCCAAGCCAGCATTGCGCGCATCAGACAGACCACCGTTTGCCTTGTGGATGACGCGCACACGAGCATCTTGCCGCGCATACGCGTCACACAGGGCCGGGCAGCCATCTGGAGAGCCGTCATCGACGAGAATCACCTCGATGTGCCGGTATGTCTGTCCCAGTATGGAATCCATACAGGCAGGCAGATACTTCTCGACGCCATACACTGGGACAACGAGAGAAACGAGTTCGCTAATTTTATCTCCTTCTTTCTTGAATACCTGCCCACTGCCCCAGTGGACAGGTATATTGAAATGTCGGCAGAGAGGGCGTCATGCCTCACTCTCTAGTCATGAAGCAGCCTTTTATCCCACGAGCCCCGATATGCCTCGTTAAGGAAGGCGATCTGCTTGTCGTTTCCATCCAGATCAACGTTCACTTGTGTAAGAGTCCGTTCTTGCGAGCCCTCAATATAGTTAAGCGGCCGATTTGGCGCTATTTGAACCGTCTTCACGCCCGCAACAGTCTGCATCGTCTTAAGCCAAACATCGTCAGCCGTCGGACACGATGTCTCAAAAACATCGCGATCAAACAGGTGCTCAGACATGCAGTGCGGCGGATAAAGTGTTCCTGCTCCGCTTGTAGAAAAGAGCAACATCGAAGGGGTATCGAGGAACCGAGATTGTTCCTTCTCCCACAGCTTGTAAGGGAGGACCTTGCCATCTTGATCGAAACCGATAACATGACACCGTGTCGCGCAAACATATGTGGGAAAACGCTTGTGTCCATTTAATAAAATCTCAACAGTATCACTTGGATAATACAGATCATCATCAGCAGTAATTACTATTGCATCAGGGTACTCTTGCATTGCATAGTAATATTTTTTATGGCTACGTATATCGTCACACCAACGGATGGTCAATCCAAGCCGACGCAAGCGAAGAAGCGAGATTGGCAAATCTCGTAGCTTGTGAGGAAACTGAGACGAGGCTAGCCAAAGGATAACCATGTCCGGTTTAACAGTCTGAGCCAAAAGGGACTCGATTGCCTTGTGCACGCTATTGATCCGGTCAGGGAAGGACGTGAGGCTCACGATAACTGGAGTTGGGCGAGATGCCTCGTTGACACCACGGGAGATCTTCTGCATTTCAGCGTTGGCGGGAATACCAAAATGCTCTGGGATACGCCGCAAGGTGTAGGACATCCCATGCTCGTGGAAGCAGCGAGCAAGGCCGCGAACCTTGCGAGGCAGCCACGTGAGTGCACATCCAATTTTGTAGGACCGATAGTACTTAATCCTGTCAACGGAGCCGTCATCGCACTCTGCGGTCTGCGATAGCGTTTTCCCACCCGCTGTATTGGAGAGCATCCCCTTGTTAGTCCCGGCCTTCTGTACAGAGGACGGTGCCGAAACTGATGCAGATCTCCATTTAAGAAGAAGATAGGCTGTCGGGCTCAGCTCCAATACTGAGTGAATCCACTTCCAATCATCAACATAAACAAAATCTTCTTTTGGTAATGAGTCAATATTCCATTCTTTAAACGCTATTTGGTTGTAAAAAGAATACAGAAGGAGGAACTCTTGATCGTTTTTTGCGCGATCGAGATGAGTCCGGCACCCCGTGACAAAAAGAGAAACGAGGGACCGAGAGATTTCAGAATAACGCGGCTCGTATAGCATTCGGTTTTTTACCGCCGTAAGTGCTTCATAAAAGTTCAAAGGTTCTTTCGAGCGAGTTGCCTGAAGGCTCGTATGGACATTTGTACGATAATGGATGAGTTTCCTATCACAAACGGCAATACGATCAGCAAGCAATATGGCAGAGTCAACAAAGTAAACATCATTTGCTGACCTAATCTGTTGAAATACAAGTCCATGGTTTTTGATAAACGAAGCTTTAAAGAGCTTGTTCCACGGACAATCAATTGTCATATGCAGTATCTTGTCAGGGTTATCTTTGTATGAAAAGGGCATCGTTTTAGGTATATTATACCGTTGAAGCAGCATTCTTGCAGGCGTATTTATTTTTTTATCATTATCATAGTAATATCCATCACACAATACGATATCAGAATCGTATTGTTTAGCCACATGATATAAATAAAGTACCATATCTACGTGGAAAAAATCATCAGAGTCAAGAAACAGGTAGTAGTTTCCCCGAGCAACCTTCATGCCCGCATTTCGAGCAGCCCCAGCGTATTCATTGTCTTGAGTTAAAACTTGGATACGAGAATCTATCATTTCGTATTCTCTTAGGATCTGCAGAGAGCTGTCGGTTGAACCGTCATCTACGAGTATAATTTCGATATTTTTAAAAGATTGATCAATTAGACTATTCAAGCACTGTCTAAGGTAAGGAGCATTGTTATATACGGGCACTATAATTGATACTTCAGGATCTTGATTATTTATTTCAATATCAGATGTATTATCCATTAGCATTTTTAATCGATTATATATTTTTATATCAATATAATATTCATTAGTCTTATCAGAGATACGGAAGTCATTTGCTATAATTTTATTATAAAACAGTTTAAAGTATTTTTTTGTTTCACTATCAGATATAACATACTCATACTGATCGATAAAATCAGAAACAGATCTATTGATAAATGTCTGCTCAAAAATATCAAATATCTGCTTCCCCTGTAAGCGATCTTTGAGTATCTTATATGACTCGTAAATCCTAGTCGGATGATACTGAGCCTGCTGAACAAGTCCGTCGCCCTGAGACTTCTTTCGATAATGCTCTAGGGTTTTGTCGAGAAAGGAAATTCTATCAGCGAGAGCCATCGCATAATAGACAAAGGGAACATCCTCCAGACTTCTCATCTTAGGAAAAGTGATCTCATTTTCAGTTAGGAATCGGCGCTTGAACAACTTGTTACACGGGCCACCAGCAGCTATCAGAAAAAGCTTCTCAGCAACATCCCTAGAAGAAAAAACCTCTTGTACGTCTGCGAGAAGTCTTTTATTAATTAGCCAACTAGAGTCTTTATATTTATTCGTATCTTCCAAATATACATCTGCCATAAAAAGCAAAATATCAAGATTACGTTCTTGAGCACAGCAAAACGTTCTTTCGCACAAATCCAGTTCAAAAAAATCATCTGAATCAAGAAAGAGTATGTAGTCCCCTTGGGCCTGCTGTATCCCTAGATTACGGGCAGCATACGCACCGCAGTTTTCTTGGTGGATGACTCTGACTCTCTTGTCCTGCTCGGCATAGGCTCTACAGATAGAGAGACTTCCATCCTCAGATCCATCATCGATAAGTAATATTTCTATATTTTTTAATGTTTGATGTATGATAGTATTAATACATTCGTCTAAATGCTGCTCGGCATTGTATACAGGCACGACAATGGAGACATAGGGGGCCAGTTTTGCATCACCGTTTTTAGCAATATTCCGCATCGCGCTGCTCCTTCGGAAGGCACAGATATTTCCCCATAAGCGTGTCAGCTTCAGAAGGTAGCCATCTTCCCACGCCCGAGGCGCTCGAAAAAGTCATCTCACCAAACTTGATTGTACCGTCATCCAGCCGATACAGGTCCACGCGAACGTGGCAGAACCCCTTTGAGAGCTTCTCCGCCAGCTCCAGCATCTCAGATAGGTTGTCAGGACGCTCTACGACATCTTCCAAAAGCGGATGATCATAGACAAAAGGCATTGGGCGCCAATCTGTGTCCAGAAATAGCATTTTCATGCCCGTACGACGTTCAGCGATGTACTGGATATATTCTACTTTTCCGTTAAAACACCAAAATTTATAATCATTTAAATTTCCATCTTTGTTAGACAAATACTTTTCGATAATTATTTTTCTAGGTATATCATTATATTGCATTTCATATCCATTTACAAAAGCAAAATTCGTGTTAAGCCATGATCGAGCTTTGCTAAGCAACAGATTGGCTGTAATGTCTGATTTGGACGGCACAAGCAGATTCCACCCACTCCCATGCGTCGCCTTCATTACGAAGCTCTCAGGCAGCGTGTCGAACGCAATTTCTTCCGCTCGGTCATAGACGGCGCACAAGGGAATAAGATATTCCTCTCCGATTTTGCGCGCAACCCAATCGCGCACTTTTAGTTTATCTGCAAGTTCCGTCTTTCTAGGATCGTGATCGAATACCTTAAGCCATTGTATTTTTTCATTATATGTTGTTGGATTATATAAATCCAATGTGCAACCAGTTTTATTCTGATACCACATTCTCAAAGCATGTGCATATAAGCTCGGATCGAGGAGCTCATCTTGCCTAATGAATGCTCGACGGCCTAAACCATTAATCTCATCTTTGAGTCGTCGGTAATCAGAACTTATGATGAGCTGCGTCGATTCAATGCTGTCTTTAAGATCTTGGAGAAGTTCGTTATTCCTTTTTTGTTGAGAAATCAATTCACTATTCTCTTTTTGCAGAGAACGAACTGCAGTAATAAGCTCTGGTATGTTATTTGCCTGTAGATTGCCCTCTTTGCACAGATCCACGAGAGAATCGATTGATCCCGCAATCCACTCCATCGATTCTTTATTGCTGGCATATTGGCGCAAGTCTTCGCGATTCATCGATTCGAACAGATCGAATAGTCGCCCAACCGAGGAGTCATCTCGCGAAAGTAAATTCCTTATCGCAAGATTGTCTTGAATTGATCGGGCATTCATGCGTTCGACCTGCTTGGATATGCGTCCCAGTGTATTGGAAAGGTACTCTTCTGTCTGCCCGATAGACTGATCAAGCCTTGTGACCTCACGCATAAACGAGGCTGTGGGAGGGGGAAGAATATGTTTGAGCATCTTCTTGATACCCTGTATCACGTTCACGCACTCTCCTTTGCCGCTCGCGCAAAACACGCCTGGTCTGACGTTCTACATGCTGCGCCAAGAAGCCAGTAAATCGTCTCTTCCCCAGAAGGGCTCGCAGTTGCCTGGATCTCGGCCTCGCTTCAGCGCTCCGCCCTTAGTCCCGTTTGAACAGGTCGCGCGTGACCACCTTATCTGCAACGTCGCACAGCTCGGGCGACATGCGATTTGCTGCAATCGCATCGCTACGGCGCTTAAAGTCCTCCAGATCCTTCGTAACCTCGAGACCCATGAACTCCGCCCCCTGGGCCATAGGCTCGTAGATCAGAATCGTCGCACCACGCCTGCGCAGCTCCTTGATGACGCCCTGAATCGAAGACTGGCGGAAGTTGTCGGAATTTGACTTCATTGTGAGTCGATAGATGCCGACAACCTTCGGATTGTTTCGCAATATGGTCTCAGCGATGTATGCCATCCTCGTTTGGTTCGAGTCAACAATGGCCTGCATGAGGTTCTGCGGAACGTTGTCGTAGTTGGCCAGCAGCTGCTTCGTGTCCTTGGGCAAGCAGTAGCCGCCATAGCCAAAGGACGGATTGTTGTAGTGGCCGCCAATGCGTGGATCGAGGCAGACGCCATCGATGATTGACCGTGCATCAAGCCCTCGCACGTCAGCAAACGTATCCAGCTCGTTGAAGTAGCTTACGCGCAGGGCGAGATACGTGTTGGCAAAAAGTTTGACAGCCTCCGCCTCGGTGGACTGCATAACCAGCTCGGGAACATTCTCGTCAAGCGCTCCTTCAACAAGAAGATCGGCCGCTTGTCGGGCACGAGGATCATTCTTGTCGGCCGCGCCGACAATGACACGCGAGGGGTGCAGACAGTCATACAGGGCCTTGCCCTCCCGCAAGAATTCGGGAGAAAACAGAATCGCGTCATCGGACGCCTCTTCGCGCAGGCGTTGGGTATACCCAATCGGAACGGTCGACTTGATAACGATCGGGCATGCGATGTTCACCGCGCGAATTGCGCGATATGCCGCTTCGACAGAAGAGGTATCAAAAGCGTGAGTTTCCTCGTCGTAATTTGTAGGTGTAGCAATGAAAGCTATATCGGCTCCGGTATATGCGGAGGGCGCATCTAGCGTCGCCGTTAAGTTCAGATCGCTTTTGCCTAGATATTCCGAGATTTCACGGTCAATAATGGGAGAAGTCCCCTGGTTGATGAGCTCGACTTTCTCCGGGACAACATCAACGAGGCGAACTTCGTGATGGCGTGCCAGCATGACGGCATTCGCAAGGCCCACATAGCCCGCGCCAGCAACTGCAATCTTCAGTGACATACACATCTCCCATCCAACCAAGGCGTTCACAAAAAACAAGAGCGCCCCATCGCGCAAGAATTCTCCAGTTGAATTATATGTATTAGGCAAAATTCAACTCATCTAGATTACCCGACAACTATTCACTTCACGGAATGTAGACCGCCAAAATGCATTCAAAGCTTTTCGGTTTAGTAAGCGAAACACCAAAAGCGTTGCATACTCTGAATCATCTATTCGTCGCGTTGCTACGATTATCACAAGCAAGCCTTTGCGTTAAAGACAGCCTGAACATACGAATAGCTAAAATCAACTTAGAGCGCAGGGACACATAGGGAGAGCGAAGTGCTTCACCGAACGAGAGTCGAAGAACCGCCGTAAGACCGCGCTGCTTCCCGTCGGCATCCCGATAATCCAGGGCAATAGCCTGGATGCGATGGCACAGCGTCGCGGCTGTCAGGTCTTCTAGCTGCTTGTCCCCTTGAAGATGATAGAACTCCTTGCGCTCCTTCAACGCATCGATTGCATCAAAGCTCTTCTCACTCACTCCTCGGCCCATGATGCTCTCAGGCCGCTGGCGATAGAAGTAAAGCGGAGCCTCCGTTATGGCGACGCGAGACGCGCTCCAGAAGGCCTGCCAGCTCACAAACTCGTCCTCGTGCTGTTTGCCCTGGGGAAACCTCAGGTCATCGAACACGCGCCGCCTAAACAGCTTGTTCCAAACGACGGTGTATGAGCCCGTTCGGTCTCGCGCGAGAGCCTCACACGCGTCACGGCCAGACAGCCTTTCTACGCTGTCAGGCAAGCACTGGTCGTCAGGCGCCAGCCCCTCTTCCTCGGTAGAGAAACCACACTGGGCGATATCGGCATCCAGGCCCAGCAGCGTCTCGACAAAGAACGGGCTTACGACGTCGTCGCTGTCCACGAAAGCGTAATAATCTCCCCGAGCGATGTCCAAGCCCGCATTGCGGGCGGCAGAGAGACCGGCGTTCTTCTGATGTATGACTCTAACGCGCCCGTCACGCTCTGCATAGGCATCGCACAGCTTACCGCTTCCGTCAGTTGAGCCGTCATCCACCAGGATGATCTCCAGATTGCTGTATGTTTGCGCTAGCAGACTATCAAGGCAGTCCGCAAGATAGGGCTCAACCTGGTAGACGGGAACGATGATGCTGACGAGGGCATCTGCCAAACAGCCGCCCGTGTCATCAGAATCCATGCGCGTCCTGCCAGGTATTGCGTCCAAACGAGATTCCCCATGCTCCTTGCCGATGCCCCCGTCGTTGCAGTACGACGTCCAGATCTTTCTCGCCGTATCCTGGATGTCGTACCCCGCCAGGGCGAGACGGCTCCGCACGTCCTTTGAGAGCCGTTCGCGCGCACCGGGATCAGCCGTCATCTTAGCCAAGCGCTCTCCCCACGCGTTATGTCCGAGCTCGTGGTACTCGCAGAGCTCGGTCACGTGAGCCTCGGGAGGAACCGCTGGTGAGCAAAGAACCGGCAAGCAAGCCGCCTGGCCCTCGATCGCCACGATACCGAGCCCCTCAAAAAGCGAGGGGACGCACAGGACGTCCATCGCGCTGTAGAGCGGGGCCACATCCGAGATCGTCCCCGCGAATATCACGCGGTCCACCACGCCCCTCTCGGCAACGAGGACCCGTAGCATCGACTCGTCCTCGCCTTTACCCACAAGGAGCAAAGCTGCGCGGGGGATCTCCGCGAGCAGATCTATCAAGAAAGCCTGATTCTTCTGGGCGCACAAGCGTCCCACGCAGCCCAAGAGCAGCTGATCCTCGGAAACACCCAGCGCCGCGCGCTCTTTGGTGCGTGCCTCAGCGTCAAACGCGAATCGCCCCGGCTCGATGCCATTCAGCAAAAGCGTCCAGGGCAGGTCGCCGAACAAGAAGCGCGCTGCCACCTCCGACGGCGCCCAGCGCACATCGGACTGCCCCGCATACCGCCGCACAAAACTGCGGTGCACCGCCAGCTTAAGGGAACGAAGCATACCGGGATGCAGGTCGGTGTTATGGCTGTGGACGATAATCTTGGGAACGCCCGCGCGACGTGCCTCTGCTGCGAAGAGCAGGCCCGCGCCCTCATACAGGTTCAGGTGCGCTACGTCATAGCGTTCTTTGGCGAGCAGCTCTCGATACAGCCTGAGATTACGACCCAGCTTGCGCACGCTACCAGATAGAACGCGCACGCTCAGGCCCACCCGCGCAAGACGCTCGTCATAGATGCCCGGCGCGTACTGGCACGTCACGATATCGATACGGAGGTCAGAAAGATCCATGCGTTCGTAGACACTCGTGAGGAATGCCTCGATACCGCCAGACTCCCACTTTTCGCAAAAGCACAGAACGCGACGCATGCACATCCCTCCCCCTACGGCCCACGATACCGCAAACCAACGAAAGCAACGCGTCCCATTGTGACGCATGGACAAGCCATTCCGCCTGCAACCAGCAGAAAAGAGATTCGGGATTCCTCGCGCAGACGGGCCTCATTTGGCCAGAGCTCGCCCGACAGAATGACCCCAACGGGCCGCAGGCGTCGGAAACATCACGCCGTCTGTTTCCAATCGCCTAGCAAGCCATCGAAAAGCACGCCATCCACGATCCGCAAGGCCAGCGTGGATCGATTCGCCCCGAAACAGCCTAAGCGCCGCAACAATGAAGCGATCAGAGCCGGCGACTTGGGCTTCTGCAGGCGAAGGCTCGATTTTTGGGCAAAAAAGTCGATCATGTACATGCACGACACCCTAAAGCCAGGCCGACGGCCTCAAAAGGGAGCCGCACCAGCAGGGCATATCGGTATGCGCCATACACAGACGGCTTTCCAGGCCATCACGGGCCGATTTCGTGCAAACTGGCCCCTGCAACACCGCACAGGTGCCGGTGCGCGACGCCGTTCAGGCGGTTCTTCCACCCAACTGCTTGAAAGTGGCCCGCCGAGAGGCAGCACCCGAGATGAGACCGGCACCCAGCCGTCCAGCAAACCGACGCAACGGGCAGCGATAGACTTGTAGTCGAAAGCATCGCCTGGATCTTCGGCTAGCCCAAGAAACCGAGGCAGAGAGACTTGGCCGAATTCTACGGTTATGCCAGGTCTTGCAAAATGCGGGGCTAGAAATGGGCGCGAATTACGGTAGTGCTAGGTTTGCGCCGTCCTTTTTCGCGCAAGACGAGGGCACCTCAAGACATACAGCTCTTCTACCTGCAGGTTTCTCTAGGCGCATAGCACACAGGCAGTGACATCGAGCCTACAAACCTAGCACGTCCGCAATTCGAGGCCATTTTTGGGAGCTCCGTTTGCAAAACCTGGCACAACCGAAAATCGCGCCCAGTAAACGAAGGCGCACCGGGGACGGTCCCCCCGCGCAGACACCCCTTCGCCCACATCATCGGCCATGTGACGCAAAAGGTCCCGCGCCTCCCTCTCGAGAGGCGCGGGACCCAGACGGAGCTCGCTATGCCTCGGACGTCCCTTACGCCGCGCCGGCCGCGACCTTCTTGCTCGTCAGGATGGCCGCGTCGCCACGTTCGCCCGTACGGATACGGATGGCCTCCTCGACCGGGTAGATAAAGATCTTACCGTCACCGACCTCGCCATCCGTCCCGGTCTTCGCCGAGCCGATGATCGTATCCACGACGGTGTCGACCTCGTCGTCAGGCAGCACGATCTCGATCTTCACCTTGGCGCGCATCTGCACGAGCACCTCGGTGCCGCGGTAGTACTCCGTCCACCCGTGCTGGTTGCCCGCGCCCAGTGCCTGCGAGATCGTCATGCCCTCGATATCAGCCGCGAACAGCGCGTTCTTGATGTCCTCGATGACCTCGGGACGGACGATCGCCTCGATCTTCTTCATGTCGAATCTCCTTCCTCGTGCCTAGGGCACTCGCACCTTAGTTGAGATCCATACCGCTGAACGCAGGGTACGCAGGCTCACCGTGCTCGGACACGTCCAGGCCCACGGCCTCCTGACGCTCCGTGACGCGCAGCGGGCCGCCAACCAGCTGGATGACCTTCGCGATGGCGAACGCCATCACACCCGCAAACACGATGACGAACAGCACGGACTCGAGCTGCGCCACGACCTGCATCGGGTTGCCGTACAGCAGGCCCGTCAGGTCGCTGTAGTTGGCGGGATTCGCGAAGATGCCAGTCAGCACCGTGCCGCACATGCCGCCGATGCCATGCACGCCGAACGCGTCGAGCGCGTCGTCGTAGCCGAAGTGCTTCTTGAGCTTGGATACCGCGAAGTAGCAGACGACACCCACGATCGCGCCCATGACGACCGACGCCCACACATCGACGTAGCCCGCGCCGGGCGTAATGGCCACGAGGCCCGCAACCGCACCGGAGCACGCGCCGAGCAGCGTCACCTTGCCCGTGCACAGGCGCTCGACGGACATCCATGCCAGCATCGCCGTGGCAGCTGCGGTGTTCGTCGTCGCGAATGCCAGGCCAGCCTGACCGTTAGCCGCCAAAGCCGAGCCCGGGTTGAAGCCGAACCAGCCGAACCACAGGAACAGCGTGCCCAGCAGCACAAACGGGATGTTGTGTGGCTGATACGTCAGCTTGCCGTTGCCCTTGCGCGGCCCGATGACAAGCGCAAGCACGAGCGCCGTGACACCCGAGGAGATATGCACGACGTCGCCGCCGGCAAAGTCGTACGCGCCGAGCGTCGTCGCGATCCAGCCGCCGCCCCACACCATGTGAGCCAGCGGTGCGTATACGAGCAACAACCAGCACGCGATGAAGATGAGGAAGCGGCTGAAGCGCATACGCTCGACGATGCCGCCGGAGATGATGGCGATCGTGATGAGAGCGAACATGCACTGGAACAGCGCGAACACAAACTCGGGGATCGTGCCCCACGCCGTGTCGATCGTGATGCCCGAAAGAAACAGGCGATCAAGGCCGCCCAGAATCGGGTTGGCAACCGACTCGCCCGCAGCATCAGTCGTCGCGAAGCCGCTACCAAACGCCAGGGAGTAGCCCACGGCCACCCACAGCACGCTGATGAGGCCCGCGACGCTCGTGCACATGAGCATCGTGTTACCCACGTTCTTGCGCCGGACCATTCCTCCGTAGAAGAAGGCAATGCCGAGCGTCATGACGAACACCAGAAACGCGCAGATGATGATAAACGCGGTGTCGCCGGCACTGATTTCGGACATGCTCTCTCACCTCGCCTTTTCGTCGCGTCCTGCACCTTGTGGGCGCAAGATCGGCCATCTCTTACCTATCGAGATGAAGGGTGAACTCGACACGTTACACCAGCGTTTCCGCAGGCAGATGTACGCAAGCGGAAGCGAAGTGCTAACGAGGGGGACGCGCGACGGAAACTCGCGAGAAATATGTGCGGCGGGGAATAGCCTACTCACATGGCTTCTTGCGACAGAGAGCGGGGCGTCGGGCAGTACGTGCTCCGTTATGGCCCGAACCTGCGCGCCGGAAGTCGATCCGTGGACAGGAGCGGAGCTCGTGTATGTCCCTCGTTCGAGGGGAGGCGCCATCCTGCCGCTATGACGGCAAGACACTCTACGACATGCGGCGTTATTGCTACTGGATGTTGAACCTGCGATTGTCGATGTGCAAGCTGATGTGATCCCGCGAGACAACCTCAGGAGAGGGCATGTTCATGGGCGGCATTCCTGGCCAAAAATCGGCTATCCCCGCACGGGGCGTGCCGCTTGAGGCCTTCGAACCATCCGGGGAGACAGCACCAGCCAAGAAAAGGGCAGGGCCACCGTCGGGATGTCGAAAACCCGAGCGGCGGCCCTGCCCCAAAGGAGGAGTGGTGCACGTATGTGGATGCCCGGCCACGAAGCTCGGGCCGGGCAGGCGTGCCTATCGATCAGTCGTTATGCGCTCGTACGCTCGGAGGCAGGGAGCCCGCTATCTCCGTAGCCGTAACCGTAGCCATAGCTGCCTTCGCTATAGCCGTTGTCATACCCATACCCCGAGCCATAGCCGCTACCCGAGCCGTAGCCCGAACCAGGATTGCTCCAGAAGCCCCACGAGCCGCCGTTAGAGCCGTTGCCGCCCCAGCCCCAGCCCCACGTGTCGCCACCGGAGCCGTTGGAGCCGCCGTTAGAGCCGTCATTCCCGCCGAAGAACGAGAAGCCGCCACCGTTCGAACCGGTGTCCTCGGCAGCCGCCTCGCTCTCGGAGCCCGTCGTGCTCTCAGAGTCCGAGCCCAGCGTCACGTCGACGTCAACGCTCTTGCCGTTGCGATTGACCGTAAACGTCACCGTATCGCCGATCGCGTGAGAGCGCACGGCGATGATAGCGGCATCGGCAGAGCTCACGTCGTCGCCGTCGATAGCCGTGATGATGTCACCCGACTGGAGGCCAGCCTCCTCAGCAGGGCTGCCGCTCACGACTTCTCCAATGTAAGCGCCCCAATACGCGTCAGAGCCGGTTGCCTGATAGTTGTACGGCGTCACATCGCCAAGGGTCACGCCCACGAACGGGTGCTCGACGGAACCGTCCTCGATGATCTGCTGCGCGACGCTCATGGCATAGTCAGACGGGATGGCGTAGGACATGCCGGCCCAGTCGCCCGACGTTGTTGCAGACAGCGTCGTGATGCCCACGAGTGCGCCATCGGCATTGACGAGCGCACCGCCCGAACTGCCCTCGTTGATCATGGCATCCGTCTGAATGAGGCCGGTGTAGATGGCCTCCGCCGTGCCGAGCTCATAGGAGGCCGTGCGCGACAGGCCGGAGACGATGCCCTGCGAGACGCTCTGGGACTCACCCTTAGGGGCGCCGATCGTCATGACCCACTCTCCCAGCGCCAGATTTGACGAGGAGCCGACCTCGATGGGCGCCGGCGTGTTCTCGTCGGGCGTGATGTTGAGAACAGCCAAGTCGCTCGAAGGATCGGACCCAACGACCGTCGCATCGTAGTCCGCACCGTTGAGGTTGACCTGGATCTGCGTGGAGCCCTCGATGACGTGGTAGTTCGTCAGGATGTTGCCCTGGTCATCGATAAGCACGCAGCTGCCCATGGCCATGCCCTGCGTCTCGGGCGTCGAGATGGCCGCCGTGACGGTGCCGACCGACGGGCTTGCCTTGGCTGCGACGTCTTGGGCGAGCGAAACAGAATCCGTGTCAGTGTTCGTGGCCGAACCAGTGCCGCCCGTCGTAGCAGTGGCAGCCGCATCATCGTTGGCGGAGGAGTTGGCATTGGCCGCCAGTGCGGGAACGCCGACGGCAAGACCCAGCGAGAGGGCCGCCGCGGCAAACGTGCCGGCAAAGCCAAGCATCTTGCGGCGAGAGGTCATCAGGGCGCCTTCGACGCCGGTATTCGTGCGCTTCATGATGTGCTCCCTTCCGGTAAGGGCCCCGTCAGGTCCGCGTTTGAGGTGTGTCAGACGGGGCTTGTTCTTGCTTACTGAAAGGCATGGTACCCGGCGGGTGCTGAAAGTACCTGAAATCTGCTCGAGCTCTGGCAGGAGGCCTCTTTCCCCTCAAGACTGACACATATCGTTTCAGTGGGTTTTCAGGCGGAAGATTTTCTGCCTCGGAAACCTTGTGCGAAAGCAGGAGCTGCGCACGCAAAAGGGCCCCGCACCGGCATGCGCCAGCGCGAGGCCCTGAGAGCGGGACCGGCCGAGTCGTTGTCAGCCCCGCAGGCTATATAGCCGTCCCGAACCCGCAAGGGGCTCAGCAGACGTCATGCCTTAGTACATGCCGCCGCCCTGGCCGCCCTGAGCAGCAGCCGCAGCGATGGCGTCCTCGATCGTCGTGTCCTTGGGAACATCGGTGACCGTGGCCTCGGTGATGAGGATAAGGCCGGCGATGGACGCGGCGTTCTGCAGCGTCGTGCGCGTGACCTTGACCGGGTCGAGCACGCCCATCTCGATCATGTCGCCCCACTGGCCAGACGCGGAGTCCAGACCGTGGCCGGCCTCCATGTTCTTGACCTTCTCGACGATGACCTGGCCCTCGTAGCCGGCGTTGGAGGCGATGGTGGCCACAGGAGCCGTCAGGGCCTTCTTCACGATCTCGACGCCGATCTTCTCGTCGGCATCGCAGACCTTGAGCTCGTCGAGCGCGGGCAGGGCGTCCATGAAGGCGACGCCACCGCCGGCGACGATGCCCTCCTCGACAGCAGCGCGCGTGGCCTGCAGCGCGTCCTCGATGCGGTGCTTGATCTCCTTCATCTCGGACTCGGTAGCAGCACCGACCTTGATGACGGCAACACCGCCAGACAGCTTGGCCATGCGCTCCTGGAGCTTCTCGCGGTCGAAGTCGCTCTTCGTGTTCTCGATCTCGCCCTTGATCTGCTCGATGCGCTCGTCGATCTTGGCCTTCTCGCCAGCGCCGTCAACGATGGTCGTGTTGTCCTTCGTGACCTTGACGGACTTGGCGCGACCGAGCATGTCGATCGTCACGGCGTCGAGCTTGATGCCCAGGTCGCTCATGGCAGGCTCGGCGCCCGTCACGATGGCGATGTCCTCGAGCATGCGCTTACGACGGTCGCCGTAGCCGGGGGCCTTGACGGCAACGACGTTCAGCGTGCCGCGGAGCTTGTTGAGGATCAGCGTGGCCAGAGCCTCGCCGTCGACGTCCTCAGCGATGATGAGCAGCGCCTTGCCGGACTTCATGACGCCCTCGAGCAGCGGCAGGATGTCCTGGATGTTGCTGACCTTCTGGTCGGTGACGAGGATGTAGGGATCCTTGAAGTCGGCGACCATGCGCTCGTTGTCCGTCGCGAAGTAGGGCGAGATGTAGCCCTTGTCGAACTGCATGCCCTCGACAGCATCGATGTCGATGCCGAACGTCTGGGACTCCTCGACCGTGATGACGCCGTCCTTGCCCACGACCTCCATGGCCTCGGCGATCTTGTTGCCGACCGTAGCGTCGCCGGCGGAAATGGTGCCGACAGAGGCGATCTGCTCCTTTGTGGAGACAGGCTTGGCCTCCTTCTTCATGTGCTCGACGACGGCGTTGACGGCCTTGTCGATGCCGCGACGGATGGCGAGCGGGTTGGCGCCGGCCGTGACGTTGCGCAGGCCCTGGTTCACGATGACCTGGGCGAGCAGCGTGGCCGTGGTGGTGCCGTCACCGACGATGTCGTTCGTCTTGGTGGCGACCTCCTTCACGAGCTGGGCACCCATGTTCTCGATGTTGTCCTGGAGCTCGATCTCCTTGGCGACCGACACGCCATCGTTCGTGATGGTCGGGGCGCCGTAGGAGCGCTGCAGGGCGACGTAGCGGCCCTTGGGGCCCATCGTGACGGTGACAGCGTCAGCCAGGGTGTTGACGCCCTTGGCCAGCTTGGCGCGAGCCTCGGCGTTGAAAGCAATCTGCTTAGCCATAGGTATGGTGACCTCCTAGATACGAGTGCAAGCAAGCGGAGAAGCGGTTCTTGGCAAGGGGCCGTGGCCCCGGCGCGCGCTACTCCTCGACGATGGCGTAGATGTCAGAGTCGCGCATGAGGAGGTAGTCCTCGCCGTCGACCTTGACCTCGTTGCCGCCGTACTTGCCGTAGATGACGACGTCGCCGACCTTGACGTCCATGGGGATACGATCGCCGTCGTCATCGAGCTTGCCGGCGCCCACGGCCACGACCGTGCCGCGCTGCGGCTTCTCCTGCGCACCGCTGGAGATGTACAGGCCCGAGGCCGTCTTCTCCTCCGCCTTGTCGGGCTTAACCAGGACGCGATCACCCAGTGGCCTCAACTGCATGTGTAGGACCTCCTCGTCGAAATCTACCGACCGCAGCGCCCCCTTGAAGGCGCCCGGCCGTCCCCAGGCTGTTCGCGGTGTGGCCGCGAGGCTCGGGGCGCTATCTTGTCGGGGAGAATAGTACCCACATGGGCGGGGCCTAACGCTGCGATAAGAAAAAATCTCACATTTCAACGCTTAGATTTTATGGGTCGTGTGAGCTGGGCTTTTCTTGCGCGTGCGCGCACAGGGGGAAGGAAGGGCGCGGGGGCGCCCGCGGCCCACGCGACAGGCACCCCGCACACCGTTCCCCGCCAGTCGGCTTAACCGACCATGCTGGCGTGCACGTTTTCGAGGGCGCGCACGAGCGCCTGCGTGAGGTCAAGGCGCACCGGCGCATCGGACATCACGGCCACCAGGTACGGGCGGTCCCCCGCATACACAATGCCGGCGTCGTTCGTGGCAGTATATCCCGGGTCGTAGGGGTACCAACCAGGCTTCGAGCGAACGGTGTACTGATCGCCGAGCTCGTAGTAGATGCTGGAATAGTAGCCATGGGAGAACAGCCCCGACATCTGATGGCCGGCGTCCCCTGCCGTGCCGAAATAGTCGAACATGCGCACCCAAAGCTTGCCAAGCTCACGAGGGGTAAACCACGTGTAGTTGGTCGCCGCCTTGTTGGGGTCGACGCCGTTGTCGCCAAGCCACTGCGCGAACGGGGCGGATCCGAACGCGTTGCGCAGCGCATAGTAAGCGTCATTGTCAGACCAGACGCACGCATCACTCAGTGTCTGATACCACGCAGCTGCCGCAGAGGCATCATCATGGAACGCGTTCTCGTACAGGCTCGCGACGTAGGGAGCCTTCACTGTGCTCGCCGAGTAGAACGTCTGGTCAGCATTGGACGAAACGCCCTGGCCCGTGGCCAGGTCCATCATCACGAAACCCACCGAAAGCCCCTGGCCCGTAAACGAGCCAACCGCTCGGGCGAGCTGCGTCATGGAATCCGAGGACGCATGGGCGCCGCCAAACAGGGAGAGCCCTCCCGAGCTCGTCGCGTGGTTGAGCCGCCAGCGAAGCACCTGCGCATAGTTGGAAGAACCATCGCGCGGGTCAAGCCAATACCGATCGCCATCGATCCACTGCTCGCCATAGCGCATCTTGCCGTCGGCGCCGTAGTAGACCCACTTGGGAAAAGCGCTCAGATACGTCCAGCCGCGAGCCATATGGCCGTCGTAGGTGTCGAAGTAGTACCACCCGCCGTCGATGAGCCGCTCGCCCGTCACCATGGCGCCATCGAAGCCGTCGTAATAGACGGTTTTGCCGGATGTTGAGCCTCCGTCAGACATGAATCCGGTAGCCATGGCTCCGGTGTCATCATCAAAGCAGCGCTGTCCGCCGTGAAGCCGCTGCTCGCCCGTCAGCATCTGCCCCGAGTCGAGATCGAAGAAGAACGTCCCGGAGTCCACGGCCTTCTGAGCCGTGTCGAGAACGGCGAAGCCCGTTGTCATCGCACCCGTGGAGGGGTCGAAATAGTACGTCCGGCCGTCAATCTCAGCCAGCCCGGTGACCCGCTTGCCATCCTTGTCGTAGTACACCGTCTTGAAAGATCCGGAGCCTGTAGATATGGGCTGGCGAACAAACCCTGTCGCCATCGCGCGGTCCCCTACGGGGTCGAAGTAGTACCAGAAGCCATCGATGGAGCGCTCGCCAACAGCTCGCTCCCCATCGGGCTCGTAGTAGAACGTCTGGCCCGTGGCGTCATCGGTGAGCCATCCGGAAATAGCTGCGCCATCGGCCTCGGACGGAGAGAGGACGGCAGAGTCCCCAGGGGCTCCCTCGGCGCCGGGTGCCTGGCTGTCTAAGCGCACGAGATCGTTGCCAGGAAGCGCGGCGCCCCCGTCATTAGCCGCAGAATCGGCGGGAACAATCGCATCCGAAGGGTCCGCGACGGGATCGCGTGAATCATCCAACGTTGCGTCGGCCTCAGCCGAAGGAGGCTGATCCGACATGGCAGGGTCAGCCTCGGCGTCGCCAGCAGCGACATCGCCTGCGGGACGATCAGCCGCAAGGTCAGGCACAGTAGGGCTATCGGCATCGGCATCGGCATCGGCATCGGCATCGGCATCGGCATCGAGCGTACCGTCTGCGGATCCTTCGACCACAGGGTCGTGCTCCGTCTTGGCAGGCAGGTCTCCGCCTGAAGGAAGGGAAGCCGCCGCGTCATCTAGCGGGGGCGTTTCGGGCTGGGCGTCAGCAGCCTCCGCAGCAGCGTCGGACGGCTCATCGGAAACAGCAGGCAATAGTTCGGCCGGAGAAACAGGCGTCTGCCCAGCCTCGGGAGCCAGAACCTCGGCAGGCTCGGCATCAGGAGTCGAAGTGGCCAAAGGACCGTCCGGAACAGCAGCGTCCTCTTGTGCGACGGCGAGAGAGGCATCCGCATCGAGCGCCTCAGCTGCCAGCGCGGTCGGTACAAGGATGCACGACGACAAAACGACGCCCGCGGCAAGCGCGAACACCGTTGAATGGCGCTTTCTCGACCACATCTCCAGCCCCCTCACCTACCAAGACGCGCGCTTCTCGTTCATTATCCCCCTTTACAAAGCATCCACCCCGCCGGATAGGAGCAGCGCGACGGATCGCCTCACGGCCGCGGCGGGCCCGCCGTTCCAAGGGAGCTCGTCAACAAGCCTGCCCTGTTCACGTCACGGATATTTGCGCCAAGTATTATGTGGGCGTTTTCGACCCCAAGGAGGTTCCCACCCATGAGCACAAGCGCCCAACCCGGCCAGGGCACCGACGTCTATCGCTACCTCGCCAACGAGCAGGACTACCCAGGCCTGCCCGCCGACGCCGCCATCGAGCACCTCTCCCGCGCGCTGCAGTGCCGCACGGTTAGCTCTGTCGACGTCAGCGAGATCGACTACGGCGAGCTCGACAAGCTCCACGATCTCATCCGCGCAAGCTACCCGCACGTCATGGCTGCCGGCACGTACGAGGAGATCGGCCACAGCCTGCTCATCACGATTCCCGGCACCGACCCCTCTCTGCGCCCCGTTCAGCTCATGGCGCACCAGGACGTCGTGCCCGTCGTCCCCGGCACAGAGGCGGACTGGACACACGACGCGTTCTCGGGTCACGTGGACGACGAGTTCATCTGGGGCCGCGGCGCCATGGACATTAAGGAGATGCTCATCGGCGAGCTTGAGGCCGTCGAGTACCTGCTCGCGCAGCTCGAAGCAGAAGGTCGTCAGCTCAAGCGAACGCTCATCCTTGCGTTCGGCGAGGACGAGGAGTGCTTGCAGCAGGGTTCGCGCGCCATCGCAAAGGTGCTGGCCGAGCGCGGCGTGCGGCTAGAGTTTCTCGTGGACGAGGGCGACTATGCCATAGCGGACGGTGCCAACTACGGGGCGCCCGGCGTGCCGTTCAAGCTCGTTGAGCTCGGGGAGAAGGGCTACTGCGACGTGCGCATCACCGTGCGCAGCGCCGGCGGCCACTCGTCCAACCCGTTCGGCGGCACGTCGCTGGCCACGCTGGCACGCGCCATCTCGCGCATCGTCAACAACCCCTACCCGCTGCGCCTCTCCCCGCCGGCGCAGGCAACGTTTTCCGCGCTAGCGCCGCGCATCACTGAGGAGCCGTTTGCGAGCCTCGTGAGCGCTGAGGGGTTGTCTGCGGCCGAGGCCGTGTCCCTCAACGCCAGCCACCTTGCCGCCGAATGCGCCCAGCGTCGCGCGCTCTACCCGCTCGTGACGACGACAATCGCGCCCGACATGATCGAAGGAGGCTCGAAGGGCTCCAACGTCATGCCGCAGGACATGTGGGCCGTCATCAACTTCCGACTCGACCCCTACGTGACGAGCGCCGACGTTATGGAACGCTGCCGCGAGCTCACGGCCGATCTGGGCGTCGAGCTCGACATGTACCAGACGCCGAGCGAGCCCACGCCCGCCGACGCGGGGACGGGCGCGACCGAGGGTCTGGGCATGCAGGTCGTCTCGGAGGCCGTGGCGCACTTCCTGCACGATCCCTCGACGGGCTCCGGCCTCAGCTGCGTGCCGGCGCTGGCGACGGGCGGCACGGACGCGCACATGTACGAGGGCATCTGCGACGCGTGCCTGCGCCTCGGCCCCATGGTCGTCGACGCCGACGAGCAGCATCGCGGCGTGCACGGCACCGACGAGCGCGTCACGAAGCGTGGCTACCTGCAGGGCATCCGCATGCTGGTGAGGATCGTCGAGAAGGCGTGCCTGTAAGCGGACACAAACCCGCAGCACGCAAGGGCCGGCCGGGATTCAAGCAGAGCATCCCGGCCGGCCCGAAAGGGTTTTATGCGCCGAGCACGTCGCGGTGAAGAACGGTGATTACCTTGGCGGCCTGGGCGCGCGTCGCCGACTCGTTTGGCAGCATCCGCTTGGTAAGGTCGTCACCCGTGATGATGCCCTCGGACGCGCACCACCTGATGGCGTCTATGCCATACGCCCACATTTCTTCCTTGTCGGTGAACTTGTTAAAGTTGGTGGGGTCCGGGTTGGAGACGTCGACGCCCGCCCATTTCTCGGCAAAACGCCAGACCATCGTGGCGAGCTCTTCGCGCGTGATAGGTCGGTCGGCCAGGAACTTGCCGGCATTTCCGTCGTTGCCGTTGTAACCGGTCACAATGCCCTGTTCGGCGCACCAGGAGATGGCCGCGTTGTAGTAGAGGTACTCCCCGGTGTCGGGGAAGCCCGAGTACTGGGCATAGGCGGCGGGGTCAGTCGTGTCCGTCGAGTTCGGATTTGCGGCACGGTAGAGAATTGTGGCGACCTGGCCACGTGTCAGATAATCATCAGGATAAAAGTTGCGCGCTACGCCGTCGTCGTCCTTCGCACCGGTCATCAAACCGTTCTCCACGACATAGGGGATCCACCCCTGCGCCATGTACCACGAGCCCGGCAGGGTATCACCAAACGGGGAGGCAAGATCCGTCCCTATGCCATACGTTTGGGCGATTCCCTCGGCATCGGCATAGCCCATTTGGCGCAGCATGGCATCAGACCCCATAAGCTGAGCGTCACTCCAGCTGGAGATGTAGGCGTGCTCGACAATGACGCCCGTGAAACCAAGGCGACGCGCATAGCGCAGGATGCCGTAATAGTCCGCCGCAGATCCATCAGGGTTGATGTCGGACGGGCCCTCGATCTCGCTGATCAGCATCGTGCGGACCCTTATGCCGCGGTCGTTCAAGCCCAGCGCCACCAGTTTGTCCAGCACGTTTTGCGCAAGCTGTTCGCCCGGAACATGCGTCTGTGCGTACTTCCAAGAGCTGCCGTTGGGAAACCAGATCTCTGCGCCCGAGGCCGAGCCGCTGGGATCGGAATTGATGTGGATGCTCACGAGCACGTTGGCCCCGGCATCGTAGGCACGCTGCACGCGATCCCAAATAGACGGGCATTCGTCCTCGGAACGAGTGAGCACGACGCGAACCCCGGGATACTGCTCGAGAGCCTCTTTGCAGTAAAGCGTGATAGCCCACGTGAGGTCTTTTTCTTGCAGGCCATATCCAATCGCACCGGAATCGTAGCCGCCGTGGCCGGGGTCAAGCGCGATAACGAACTCGCCGGAGCTCGCATCACGGCCAATCGTGCGAAACGTGGCGTCCAGACCCGAAAGCGACGCCGCTTCAGCCAAGGAGCCGACTTCGCACAGAGAACCATCGCTGGCAATCCCGTACATTGAGGCAGCGCCCAGCTCTTCCGCGCCGTCTTCGATAGAAGCGACGCTAGTGCCATCGGATACCGTGAATGACCACGCCGAGTCGGCGATGCCCGCGAAGTCGAGAACCGCGCCGGAGATTGTCGTTCCCTCAGCGGAGATGGCATCGTACTTCAGCCCCGTAAGCTGGTATGTGCCAAGGGCATCCAGAGAGAACTGGAAGAGGGCCGCGTTGCCAGCCAGAGCCGAGGCATCGATCTCTCGGGTGGTGCCCGTACCATCAGCGTAGGCGAGGCGCGCCCCGGTCAGCACGAGCTGGTCATCGTCGAGGACAACGGCAACGCTCTGCGTGCTCCCAAGGGTTGGAGCCATCTCGTCGACATAGACGAAGCCGACTCCCGTCGAAGAAACGGGAGCCGACTCCTCGTCACCAAGAAGGGACGCGGATCCCTCGCCATCGGAAGCATCGAGGGTGGCCGAGACCTCTGGCGAAACCGAATCGGCAAGCGTCTCGTCGCCATCGGACACCGCAGACCCATCTGTAGCCGCGCCAGGCACCGCAGGATCCCCGCCCTCATCAGGAGAAGCAGAGCCAGTCCCCTGCCCAGCCTCAGATCCCGAAGCATCCTCTGCGCTGTCGGACACGAACGCGTCCTCGCTGTCTGAGCCATCAAGACCCGAGGCTCCCGCTTCGTCCGCCAGAACACCATCGGAGGTCGCACCGTCAGCGAGTGACGCATCCGGATCCGCGACGTCGCTCTCTGCAGGTTGAGGGACAGCGCCGGCCATCTCGGTCAGGACAGCACCAACGGGAGCCTCCCCCGCCTCACCAGCCCAGGCATTGTCGGCCGGAGCAAAACCCGCCAGCGACACCGCCACCAAAAGCCCGAGCGCGAGCATGACCGCAGAATGGCAGCCCCACAGACCCGCCCCGGCACTTGAGCTGCAAGCTCCCCGTTCTTTATGTCGCATAATCGTCCTTTCAAAGACATCGCGCGTCGCCTCCTGTTCGAAAGCGACGCGCGAGATATCAAAACGCGCTATGCAGCGGGGACATACTCCCCGGGGGCATCAGCGTCGGCCCCATTCGCCACGGCAGGCTCGGATGGCTCGGAAGCCCCGTCGACATCGGTAGCGGCATCGGAATCAGCCGCTCCATCGCCGGCCCCAGAGGAGTCAGGCGACGTGGGCTCGTCCGTCGAGCCATCGTCCGTGCCGGGCTGCACCGCGGGGCCATCGATGACGGGTTCATCGCTATCGCCAGGCACCTCATCGGGCTCGGAAACAACCGGCTGGTCGACAGGCTCATCCGGCATGGAGGGATCCTCGTCAGCCGAAACGGAGGGGTCACCGGTCTCATCCGTCACAGGCACATCAGCAACCGGTTCCTCGGGCTGGGCAGCCCTCTCCTCGGCCTCGACCTCTGCGGCAAGCGCCACGATGTCGATGCCGCGCGCCTCGGCTTCCTCGCCCATGGCCAGGGCCTCTTGCTTGGTCACCCACTTCGCATACAGCGTGATGTTGCCAGTCACGTTGGAGTCGAAACCGTAGACCCGCGTCAGCTCTTTATCGGCATACCAGTCCCAGAAGACATATCCATTGCGCGTCGGATAGGCGCGCTGAGCCTTGTTGCCCGACGTCACCGTCTGGGAAGGAACGATAGATCCGCCGTTGGAGTTGAAGGCGACCGTGTAGACGCCGCTCATCTCGACGACGTCGCGCTTGAGAACGGTGAGGACCTTCGCCGCCTGCGCACGCGTCGCCGTCGCGCGGACGTCGAGCCAGGCAACGCCGTCATCGATCGTACCCGTCAGCACGCCGCGATCAGCCGCCCATGCCAGGGGCACATACGCATAGTCGAACATCGAGCCGGGAACGAGATCCCCGTCAGGCGTTGCGTTAAACGCGCTGTAGTCGATATTGTCCACGTCGGCACCCATGACCCGTGCGAACCGGTATGCCATCGTAGCCAGCTGCGCACGCGTGATGTTGTCCTCAGGGAGGAAGTTACCAGTCGCAGAGTCTCCCGTCGTGATGCCGTTATCGCGGCACCAATTGATCGCGGCCGTGTAGTACACCCCGCCCGCGACATCCGGGAATTTCGAGGCTTGCTCGAAGTGGGAGGGATTCGTCGTCGCATCGCTCCCGGGGTTCGCGATGCGATAGAGAACGGTGGCGAACTGTCCTCGCGTGATACCGCTCTCGGGGAGGAAGTTACCAGTTGCAGAATCGCCGGTCATGATCCGGTTGTCCGCAACGTAGTCGATCCACCCCTCGTCCACTGCCCAGTGCGTGCTGTCCACATCAGGGAAGCGCGACGGAGCAGCCTGCGCGGTCCCAGGCAGCACGCACGCGCACACCAACAAGATGGCCAGCATCACGGCAAGGGCACGTGACGCAGTTCTTCTCAGTCGTTCAGTCACAGGACTATCCCTTCACTCAATTCCTCGGGCGGAACTCGAGTTCTGCCTCGCTTGGCCCCTTCGGATTTCGGTACAGCCAATCAGGACAGCACGCATCCAGAAAGACCGCCCGGCATCCGCAACTCCTTACACAAACGGCCTCTTTACGATGTAGTTGACGTCGTAGTGCCACATGCTGCGAACGGCAACGCCGTAGTACCCGTTGCCGGGGAACGAGTCGATAACCAGATCGTCCCCCAGATAGATGGCAACATGGCCCGGATAGAAGATCAGGTCACCACGCTGGCGATCGGAGAACGGCACCGTCATGAAACCCGGGTCGGCCGCCATGTCGTTGGCGTAGTGGTCGTGACCGGGCGTGAAGTAATGGTCGTAAGGCGTGTAGCCGCTGCCGAGGTCCATGCCCGTCGCATAGAGCGCCTGCATGACCAGGCCAGCGCAGTCGATGCCAACGCCAGGTGCCAGCGCGTAATCCCACACGTACGGCGTATACATGTAATCATAGGCGCGGCTGATAAACGTCTCGATGCAGTCCCAGCGATCGGCGGCAAGACCAATCTGCGACGGCGAGACGTACGAAAAGGCCGGGTTACCCGAGTAGTTGGGGACCCATACGTTCCAGGTGCTCACCTGGTAGTACCCGAGAGGGTTCTGGTACCCGTACTTGTTGACGGCGCCGGTCTCGTTGTCGAAGACGCGACGATACCCGTCGATGACGTGCGTGCCGTGCAGCATGCGTCCGTCGGCACCGTAGTAGACCATGCGATCGCCGTTGTTGAGCCACTTCCAGCCGGTGAGCATATGGCCGTCGGCCTCGTCGAAGTAGTACCAGCCGCCATTGAGGTACTGCTCGCCGTACTTCCTCTTGCCGTCGCTGCCGTACAGGGCGGTCTTCACGCCGCCCTGCTGGGTGGTGACCTCAGTCAGCCCCGTCGCCATGGCGCCATTGGTGGGGTTGAAATAGTACCAACTGCCTTTGACGTTCGTCTCGCCACTCGCCCGGGCGCCGTCGTACTCGTCATAGTAGACTTTCCTTGAGGGGCCTCCCTGCTCCGCCGTGCCGAACCCGACCTCCATGAAGCCGTCGGCACCGAAATCGCGCCAGCCGCCGTGGAGGGGCTGCTCGCCGGTGAGTTTGCGGCCATCGTCCAGCGCGTGGAACGAGTAGCCCTTGCCGCTAGGATCGCGCAGGAAACCCGTCGTCATGGCTCCCGTCGTCTTGTCGAAGTAGTACGAGTCGCCGTCAATGGTGCGCGAGCCGGAGACGCGAACGCCATCCTTGCCGTAATACGTCACCTTAAACGAGCCGGACCCCGAGGACACCGCGACGCGCGCGAAGCCGGTCGTCATGGCATTGTCCGAAGTGGGATCGAAGTAGTACCACTTGCCATCGATCTTCAGCTCGCCGGACGCCTTTTGGCCATCTTCGCCGTAGTAGTAGCGCTTGCCGGTCTGCTTATCGACAACCCAGCCGGTCTGCGCGGTTGCCTTGTCCGCAGTGTCCTCTTCGGGAGCGCTAGCCACCCCGGAGTCAGCCTCCCCCTTGTCGGCAGATGAATCCACAGCGACGTCCGGAGACGAGACGTCTGGATCCTGCCCCCCTTCCGGAGAGGGATCCGTCTCAGGCGCGCTGGCCTCGGGAGCGGTGGGTGAAGAGGGCTTGGGATCGGCAGGAACCCCCTCCTCGATCCCCGGCTCGGTTGCGCCTTCGGCAGCGCCGGCATCGATATCCGGCACGTCGGGAGCAGCCTCATCAAGAGCTGCATCATTCTCTACGGGCGGCACGTCGTCGCCGGGGGCAGCGTCAGTCCCGGACGCCGGGGCCTCGTCAGTCCCAAACTCCCCGGTGCCCTCGGACGCCGGAGCATCCTCTGGAGCAGCAGGATCCCCCTGCGGCGGGATAACATCCCCGGAGTTCCCCGCGCCGCCGGCCGGAGGCTCGGCAACCAGGTCGCCAGAAGATGCCGTATCCTCAGGCGTCGCGACGGAGCCCTCCGACACATCACCCGGCATATCGCTCGGTGCAGCAGAGTCGGGCGTCAACAGAGACGACTCGTCAATGAGCACCCCTGCGACGTCGTCGCCAGAGCCGCTCGTGAAGAACTCCGGAACAGCCACTTCCTGCCCGCTTGGTTCAACCGTCGCGCTCTCGCTTGCCAGCGCTACGGATCCCATCGCCGAGCATGCAACAACCGCCGTCAGGGACAACGACGCGAACGTGCGCGCTCCCATCCTGAAAAGCATTCGGCCAACTCCTTTCCAGAGTCTCGTTCCCACAACACGAGTGCACCCTCAGTGTCAGTAGCTCGGCACGCCATACCCAACGATATAGTCATAGGGGAAATAATGCACCTGGATACCCCCTTCGAGAGCGCCTATTGATAGAATATAAGTATCGTTTACTTCGACGACAATCTCGGCATGACTTGCTGACAGGTCGTCCCTTTCGGCAAACGTGCCGGGATACTTGAAGAAAACGACGTCTCCGACTCGGGGCGTTGAAGACGCCTGCCCATGCCACCACATGTAGTCATACACTTCATGCGGCCAGCCAGACACGAACCCGTCAGCGAGGAACCGATCCATGCCCGCCGCTTTGAAGCAGTGCCACACGAAGCTCATACAGGGACCCTCAATGCAGTAGCGCCCACCTGCGGCAACGACGTCATTCTGGTATCCCCACGCCTGTCCCTCAGACTGCCCGACAGAGTCATAGGCAACCGCCAGGACGCGATCCCGCTCCTCCTCGGCCGTATACATGCGGCCTGTATCCTCATCGAAGAAGTGCCATCGACCATCGACATACTGCTGGCCATACTGCATAGAGCCGTCAAAGGGGTCGTAGTAGACCGTCTTTGCGTCTTCTCCCGTAAGCGTCGTGAGCCCCGTCGAGAGAGCTCCCGTCGCTTCGTCGAAATGGCGCAGCTGGTCGTGAATGACCTGCTGACCGTACAGCCGAGTCCCGCTGCCAAGGTCGTAGAAGTTGAACGCGTTCGCGTCTTGGCGAATGAAGCCCGTCGACAGGGCACCGGACACGTCATCGAAGAAGAACGTGTTGCCGTCAACGCTCTGAACGCCCGACAAACGCCTGCCGTCGTCGCCGTAATAGGCGACCTTGAACGAGCCGGGGCCCGACGAGATAGGCTGGCGCACGAACCCCGTAGCCATGGCGCCATTGTTGTCAGGGTCGAAGTAATACCACGCACCATCAATTCGGTGCTCCCCAACAAGTCTCTCGCCAGTCGCGTCGTCGTAGTAGGTCTTGCCCCCTTCGGTGTGCCATCCGGCCGTTCGCGCAGGCACATTCTTAGCGGCATCGGCCTCAGCGTCCGGTGCCTCATCGCCCTGGACGGGAAGAGATGCCCCCGACATCGGCGCATCCGCCCCGCCCTCGTTAGACGAGGCCGCCTCATCGGAAGAGTCTGCCTGGCCTGTCTCCCCCAAACGTCCGCCAGCAGTCCCGTCGGAAGATGAGTCCTGCGAGGTAGATTCGCCCGCCTGAGGCAGCCCAGCCTCCGGGCTTGTCGGCTGAACCTGGGAGGCGCCATCTATGGCATCGTCGATGGTATCGTCCAAATCAGCAGGCGCGTCCCCGTCCACAGGAACGCCGTCTTCCTCCTCGACGGGTCCTGCTCCATTGCCCTGCTCGCTGGGGTCGGCGGCACCATCGACAGCGCCGTCCTCATCGTAGGCCTCGCCTGTATCGCCTTCGTCGGCTTGCCAGCTGTCGGAGCCTTTGGTCACGCCTTCGGGCGCCGCATCGAACCCGAGGCCGGCCTCCTCATCCTCACAGGGAAGCGCAGCGTCGCCGACCAAGGAATCCGGAGCCTCGGCCTCGCCGTACGGCTCCACAAGAGCAGGATCGGCCGAACTTCCCAGGGACAAGATCGGCGGCTCTTCGGCAAGCGCAGCAGCGCCTGCGCCCCCCGAGATGAGCGCGGAAAGAGCAAGAGACGCGAACACGCGCATTCCACTACGTGAGAGCATACGACCTCCTTGGACAGCGCGCCCCAGGGCCAACCATATGGGCCCCGCCGCGCCCACAACCGAGCGTCGCAGCGGGGCCCATCACCAAGCGCTTTTCTTCCATTATACAAATGTAGGCCGACTGCGTGCGGATCGATTGTAGTCAGGGTGGCATCGAGCGTGTCATCAGCGTGCAGTCTCGTGCCTCACCCTGAGGTGTTAGCCCCGAGGCGCCGAGCCCTCGCCCCGAAAACGGCGCTTGATGTAGGCCGGTATGCGCATGAGGGCGTTGCCCAGCCGATAGCTGTGAGACGCGCGCACATCGGCAACCTCCCGAGTCAGCCGGCCCGCCTCCGACGCACTTCGCTCGAGCTGGTCGCTCAGCTGCGCGACCCGTCGCTCAAGCTCGTCGACGTGGCACCGTTGCTGCATTTCTTCCCGCCTGCTGCGCGAAACCGTGCGCGGGTAGAAGAAAAGGCCATCCCTACCAGAAAGAGCCTTCCATTCACATATCTCCTGAGAGCTCGCGTCGCCTTCTGCCGTGGCGTCTATCAGAGAGAACAGCTCGTCGAACGCCTCGTCGACGAGGCGAGAGGCCCTGGCAACGTGCCCGGATATAACGGATAACCTCTGGTCTTGGTCCGCCAACACCCTCTCAATCGCGGCATCTGCGTCCTCTGCAGAAGAGCCGAGCGCCAGCAGCACGTCAAGCTGCCCCATGCTCTCATAATGGGCATGAACCTTGTCGTTATAGTCGATGCCGAGTGCGAGCTTGCCCAAAACGTGGTGGAGAATCGAGCAGTGCAACCTCATGCCTAGCGTCATGCGTGAACCCGCGATGACCGCAAGGATATCCGGTCCAGATAAGCGCTCCTCAAACGACACGATGGAGCGCGACTGCACGCCCTGCTCCCTTAGGATGTCAATCACGCGGGCATGAACGGCCACGTCTCCCACATCAAAGGGGACAAACGCCGCGCAGAGTCCCGTTCGCCCGACAAGACACCTCACGATGTGCGCCATGTCATCGGCAAAGCTCGGAGGATTGAGCGCACAGTCGCGCAGGGATATGACAAATGTAACCATCTGCCACGAGGCCGCCGGGAAGCTTCCGAGAGGCATGAGAGCGAATGTAGTCTCCAGATCCCAACACGAGATCCGCCTTCAAGCTCACGAACTCAGCCGGTACCCCAGCTCCCAGAAGCAGGTCGGACGTATGGGCGTCCCGCACCAGAAACGTCATGCGCGCCAGCGACATGAGGCGCACCGCCATCTGCGCGGCGGGTCGGGACAGCGGGCCGGCGCCAATGCCCAAGCCAATCGCGGGGATGCCTTGAGCACGCGCGAACAGAGCGAGACTCGCCTGAAAAGAGGGCTCCATGTAGGGGTCGAGCATGAACTCGGAAACGCCCCCGGTCACCGCCGACGGATCGTCGAAGAGAAGGCCCCCGAGATACAGAAGGGCAGTCGCGCCCTCCAGCGCGCGTTCGACAGGGGCACCTCCCGTCGGCTCGAATGCTTCGACCCCGAAATCGAGGCGGGCATGCGGCAGGGATGCACCCAATACGCGGAATACGGCTTCTGGATAGCGCTGCGCGACGCGTGCCATCGTAAAACGCGCAAGCAAATCGTCGCCGTAGTTTCGAGCACCGATCCACCCATTGAGCACGAACACCCGCGCTGGTTTCTCCATCGCGAGAAGCGCCGTGCCGCCCGCTGCGGACTGCCTGCGATCAAGAGAGTCCAGCAGACGCGCAAGGCTTTCTCCGAGGTTGGGCAGGGACGTGACAGCATCCCGCTGGCGGTTCAGGTCGCGCTCGTAGCTGGCGGGGTCGACTTCGTAGGACGCGACGACGGAAGGGAGCTCACTGGGCTCGAACAGGACCAGGGCGCCGGTCAAAGCATCGCATCCCGCCGAAGGCAGGGCCCCGCGCTCCACGAGCACAAGACAGCCTTCTGCAATTCGCATAGCAACCTGGGCATACGTCGGTCCATCGTCAACACCGGAGCAGTACACGGCAAAACGCACCGAGCGTAGGCTAAAAGCAGGGCGCTCGCCTGGGGCCAAGGCGTTTCCCAACGTCCCCCACGACGGGTCGAAAAACGCCGCCGGTAAACCCGTCGAATCAAAGACACGGGCCAGCAGCTGGGCACGCTCTTCGGTTCGCTTTTGCAGAAAAGCGATGCCCGAGCGCCCAGTCAGGCCCTCCGTCGCCGCGCGCGCCTCCATATACGTCTCGTCGGGCGCGCAGGAAAGCGCTGCATCGAAAGCACCGCGCGCCAGACAATTTGCCTTGCCACGCGTCACGAAAACCGCGTCGTCAGGCAGCCCCGGGCCGAACACGGCACAGAGCCCACCCCTATCCAGCTCATCCCCGACGGATCGGGCCGTGAGGACCGCCAGACAACAGGCCATGCGGGAGAGAACCGAGACACAGGCTTCGTCGATCGAAAGAGCGTCCGCATCCCACAGGATGAGGCTGGGGCGGAATGTATCGCACATAGACGCAAGCTCTCGGGCGGCGTCCCCATCTTCAAGCAGATGGTCGCAGAGCTGCACGGCATGGCCCGCGCAACGCAGCTCCGCACAGAGGCGAAACGAGGGGTCCGCTTCCGCCAAGGGCATCGCGCCCACAAAGAGAATTCGTGCGAACATACAGCCCCCCTGCGCTACATTTCGGGATGCGAGGCCACAAATGCAGCGGGGTCATCCCGGATAGCGCAGATGACCCGCCAGTCCTGGGGCGTGAACAGCGTGGCATCCAGAAGTCCCTCGGCATCGTCGCGCCTCAGCTCCTGAGACCAGCGATCGCAAAAGGCAGGGCGATGCTGTTCGGCAATGCGGTTGTAGTTCCAGCGATACGTGCCCAGCTTGATGACGTTGACGAGCTTACCAAAGTCCTCGACGCGGCGCGGGTCGCGATGCATGAACTCATAGCTCAGCTCGTACTCCTTGCACACCTCGAACACCTTGGAGTCGCTCTTGACCGACGACTCGGCGCGGCTCACGCGATAGTGTAGGAAGGCGTCCTTGAGCAGGGCGATGCGGCGAGAGGCAACCCATGCTTGGAATACGAACGACGTGTCCTGGAACGATGCGCCCGGCGTCTCGTTGAAGCGGACGTTATTGTCGACAAGCATCGAGCGACGGTAGATGGCTGCCCAGATGATGGGCAGCGCCTTCATGACCTCGAGGTCGTCACGGACGTCAAACGGCTTGCCAAGCCGGAAGTTGCCAAAAACGTCCTGGAATACGTCGTTGGTGCCGTCATACTCAAAGTAGTTTGACTTTACGATGTCGCAATCATTCTTCTTTGCAAATGAATACAGTTTCTTGAACATCTTAGGAGAAGCGACGTCGTCGGACTCGACGATGCCTATATACTCGCCGCGCGCCTTGTCGAGGCCGCAGTTCATCGACGCGCCGTAGCCTGAATTGGGCTTGTCGATGATGACGAAGCGCGGATCATCGGCAGCGTAGCGCCTGAGGATGTCGAGCGAGCCGTCCGTCGAGCCGTCATTGATGCAGATGAACTCAATGTTCTTGAGCTTCTGCGCCTTGAGGCTGTCGAGGCACTCGGGCAGATACTTCTCAACGTTGTAGATTGGCGTGAGAACCGAAACCGCGATCTCGCTACCGCCATCGTGCTTCTTGCTAAACAGTCCCATCGCCAAACCCCCGAGCGCTCCGTCGTTCTCTTCCTCGCCGCTCCGTGAGACGCCTGGTCTCACTGCGTCGATCTTACACCGTACACATGCAGGTTATTTAGCCCATCATCTCCGTACGCGCCTGACGAGCGCCTTGAACCGAGAGGGAAGCCAGGTCAGCACCCGCCCGATGCGGAAGGCATACGAGGCACGCACCTCCTGCTCGCCCCGTTGCGCAGAATCGAGCGCCCCTCGCGTCTCGGAAAGAAGATTCTCGAGATAGACCACACGGTCATCGCGACGAGTCACTTCCTGGCGGGACTCATCGAGCGCCCGCTCCTGCTCGCCCAGCCTGTCGCGCAGCGTCGAGAGCTCCCGCTCGTAGAAGCCCCGTATCCGCGCGTTCTGGAACTCTAGGGCATCGCGATATTCGGCATATTCGTCGAACAGGAACTGCTGAGCGTCCTTGTCGCGGACCTTCTGATAGAACGCCCGGTAACGCTCATCAATCAGCTCCTCATGGCTCCTGGCCAGCGGAAGCCAGTGATCAAGTAGGCCGCGATAGAGCTCGAGATATTCCGACGCGGTCGCCGCGGAGTACAGGTCGTAGCGCACCGTATCCAGAACGAGGTTGACGTAGTGGGCCACCAGCCCGCCCTTGAGGTACGCCCCATCGTTGAACGCCCCGATGTGCTCGAGGGCGCGATATCCGTCGAGGCCCCGGTCGACACGGGTTAGCGTTGCGGCGGAGGCATCACGGCGATAGCGATAGTAGCGGCTTCCCACAAGACAGATGCGTTCGGCACAGGACAGCGCCTCGTAGGTAAAAGCAAGGTCCTCCGAGGTGCGCAGCTCCTCATGGAAGCGGATCCCATGCCCGTCCAAGAAGTCCCGCCGAAACAGCGTGTGCCACACGGCAGGGGTCATGAGGCCCGTTGCCGGCCCCTGTATGTCGGCAAGCGAGAAGGCACGGCCGTATAGAGACTCGTCAGCGCAGAGCTCGCGAGCTATGAGCACGTCGTCCTTTGCGTACCACTCCGAAAAGCCAAAGGAGGCCATCTGAGCGTCGAGCGGCTCGGCGACCTCCAGGACCCCCGCGAGCAGGCCGGGCTCGATCGCATCATCGGAATCGACGAACTGGACGTACTCGCCCCGCGCGTGCCCGAGCGCGACGTTACGGGCAGCGCTCACGCCTCCGCAACCCTGCGTGATAACACGTACGCGCCCGTCGGACTCCGCATAGCGCCTCAGGATGTCAGGGGACTCGTCGGACGAGCCGTCGTCAACGCAAATCACCTCGATGTCGCCCATGGACTGGGCGAGAATCGAGTCAAGGCACGCCTCAAGATAGGGAGCCGAATTGTGCACGGGGACAAGAACGCTGACCTTCATGGCATTCCCTTCCGGGTGAGAGGCGGCTAGCGACGTAAGCGATGGAGCAGATCGACAAGCCTACGAGGAATCTTCGTCGCGGCGCGACCCACCCTAAAGCTCATCGAGCCACGAAGGCAGCCGATCTCCCGGCGGGCGTCAGAAAGCTGAGACTCCAGCACGTTGATGTAGGAGGAGAGGTCCTCGATGCTGTCGTACCGGTCGAGGTTGAGGAAGCTGCGTACACCCTCTGACAGGATCTTTTGGGCGCACTCGTAGTCGCGAGCATTCACAAACCACCACTTATCGTGCCCGTCAAGCAGGCGAGACTCCCTCAGCAAGCCCGCAAAAGACTCAAGAAACGCCTGTTCGATGTCATCGCTGCGCATAAGCTCGCGCAGGCACATGCCCCCCGAGAGATAGGCGTTCACGTAGCCTTTCTCGTGGACGGGCAGCAGTCCCCCCTCTTCGAGCGCACGGTACAGCTGTGCCATGTCATCGCCCAGCTTCCGCGCCAGGTTGCGGGCACCGTCCACCGTAATCCCCTTGTACGAGCCGCGACGCATCAGGTGCGCGGGCAAGGGCACGATAGTCCGTGCCTGCATGAGGGCAAGGGCGACAGAGGCGGCACTTGTGAAGTCCAGCTCGACGCTACGTGCAAAGTCGGTGCGCCACAGCTTGTTGGAGGCGTCAAGGGACGAGAACGAGAGGAGGTCGTCGCCCAGCTCTGCGGGAGCGAGCGATGCGCGATCGGCCTGGCCGAGAGGCTTGGTTCCGTCGTTCGAAAGCATGTGAAGGGAGCGGGTTAGATCCTGCGTGCGCAGATGGTTGAACCAGTCGCGCACCGTCACCACGTCGGCAGCCGGGGTAACTCCCCGGGCCGCCTGCACCATGTCGCGCAGCGCATACCAATCGTAGTGATCCCTCAGGTGAGCGCAGATAACGAACGAGCCCCGCGCCAGCCTCAGCGCCTCGCCAACCGTACCGACAAGACGAGCCCGCTCGTCGCTCGCGACGAGGCGTTTCAGCTCGACCGACGAAGGCCGGTCCGGATAGGCATCAACGCAGAGCAGTTCGACGTCCTGCAGGTACTGGTTGGCCAGCGAGACAAAGCCCTGGTCAAGGCACGTCTCATCGTAGCACGACACCGCTATGACGCTGACCGTTGGGGTCTCGGGCGAAACGGACAGCTCGGCGCGTACAAAATCGGTGAGGTCGTGCAGATAGGGAGCCTGGCTAGAATGTCCCACCATCAGGCCATGCTCGTCAGCGATGCGCCGGTACTCTTGCGCAAAGCGCATACGATCGGCTTGCGAAATATACAGGATGTCTCTCGAGAGAAACTCGGACGACCACGAGAGAAGGCGCTCTTCCTGCCCCGGCAAAAAGCCCGCCTGAGCCCACTGGTTGACAACGTACTCGACGATGGCCACGTGCTTGACCAACCGCGCCACGCGATCGTCCTCGGCGGCGTTGACAGCAGAGCCCTCTCGCTCACAGCGGTAGTGGTAGAACGTGTCCCGGCAGTACGAGATCACCCGAGCGCGCGGGAACGTGCAGAACTGGAACGCGTTGTCCTCGCCCAGCGTGAAGGTCTCGTTGAAGCGCAGGCCGTTGTCGTTGAGCAGCGAGCGCCGGTACATCTTGTTGCACATCAACGGATGAGAGCCGTTTTCGTAGAACAATGCGCCAAAGCTGTCGTTTCGATAAACGGCGTCGTGCGTATCGAAGCAGGCGTCAATCCAGCCAACCGAGGGGAAGGACACTCCGCCGAACACGACGATGTCCGCCCCGTCGCGATCTGCGATGTTCAACAGCTTCTCGCAGGTATCGAGGTCAATGAAGTCGTCGGAGTCCACGAAGAGGATGTACTCTCCACACGCTGCGTCCAGCGCCACGTTGCGCGCGTGAGAAACGCCGGCGTTACTCTGATGAATGACACGGATGCGCGCATCCCGAGCCGCGCGGGCGTCGAGCATCGCGCCGGAGCTATCGGTGGAGCCATCGTCTACGCAGAGGATTTCTATGTCAGAAAACGTCTGGTTCACAAGGCTGTCAAGACAGGCTTCGAGATATCGCTCGGTGTTGTAGACCGGTACGATGACGGTGACGCGCGGCGCACGAGGCGTGACGCCCAAGCTTTTTTCAACGGACAACGCGCGCTTCTCTGCCATGGCACCAACAATCCTTATCTGGGACAACAGACCCGTTTTCTGCATCCCTGACAGGATAGAGGATGAAACGCTCTAGTGCGGCGCTTGCACGGAATCCCGACGAGCCGCGAAGAACGCCCCGGAGATAGGGCGCGGAAGAAGCCAGAGCGCGCCCGTGAGAAGCGCGATAATAGCGCAGCGCAGCAGAACGGCCTCCAGGACAACGGGCCCCGGCAAGTCGACCAGCATCTCGAACATGAGATCCCAAGGCAGGACATTCATCTCGACCAGGTGCATGCAAAACACCGGTAGCGTGATGGAGCCGAACGCCTGGGGCACGGACACCAGTCTCGGGAAACGACGCTCGAACAGCTGGCAGCCTTTGATGACGCACAAAGCACCGAACACGCCTCCGACCAGGTCAAACACTCCATGCCCGTACTCGTTGCTCACCAGATAGATGGGCCCTCCCCATATGCCGTCTACCAGCCAGATGAGGAGCATGGCAACCCAGGCGGCAGGATGGAGCGCGCCCCGCTCAAACAAACCCCTCGCATGGGCAAGCTGGCCGAGGTAGAGAAAAAGGGTTGCGCACAGGGCGGGCTGGATGCTCCACGGGAGCCAAGGCAGCCACGTCACCCAGTTCGTGGACGCGTATCCCAACACGAACAGGGCCGCAACGATAACGGGTGTCCCCGGCAGCCGGTTCGCAAGCGCAAGCAGCAATTTGGCCCAAAACAGGGCAAGCAGGTACCAAAGAGCGCCAATGCCGATAATGCCCGCCGGCAGTCCCGCGAACTGCCCTCCCGCCCCGTACAAGCAAGCCAGAGACCAGCGTTGGAGAAGCTCGAGGACTCCGCCGCCCTGCTCGGGAATAAGCAGGCCGCGCACGGCAAACAAGGCGAGAAGGATGATGCTCGTCCACAAATACGGCAGTAACAAGGCGCGGGCGTTCTTGGCGACGTAGCGAGCGTCGAGGCGTACATCTGGCCTGCAGAAGTAGCCGCTTATAAAGAAGAACAGCGGCATGTCAAACGAGTAGCAGAAGTTAACGATGGGCCAGGGGATGCCCTGTGCCGAAGAGTGGCCCACGATGACCGCGAGCATCGCGACGCCCCTGGCAATGTCAAAATAGGCGATACGGCCCCGAGGAGCCGTCTTGCTCGGCATCGCCTGTTCGCCACCCATCGCAGCCCTTCCCCATCGCCAATGTCGCTGTGCCCGATCGCCCCTCTGGCCCCGTGTCGCCCTTCGATCGTGCCCCCACCCGAACCGCAGGAATCCACGCCCACGACGTCCCTGTCCGAGCCGTCGGGCGAAAGGCCGGAAAGCTAAACCCCCGTGAAACACGGAGCCGCCATCCTACAGCCCCATGTTCGGATCGGCGTCGGCGGTAAGCGGGCTCGTCTCGCCGCGCTCGAGCTTGCGCTTCGCCACCAGGGCGATCATGGCCGCGTTGTCCGTGCACGTCGAGCGCGGGGGCAGCGTCACGCGAATGCGGCGCTTACCGAGCTCGCGGGCGAACGCCTCGCGCAGTGCGGGGTTAGCCGTCACGCCACCCCCGGCGCAGAACTCGCGCACGCCAAACTGCTTGCATGCAGTCAACGCTTTGGACACCTGCACGTCAATGACGGCAGCCTGGAAGCTCGCCGCGAGGTCTGGCAGGTTGATGGGCCGCCCTGCCGCGTTCTCCTGCTGGATGTACGTGATGACGGCCGTCTTGAGCCCGCTGAGCGAGAAGCGGTAGTCGTGGCTGTGCAGCATGGCCCGGGGGAAGTCAATCGCCTTCGGATTACCCTTGGCCGCCAGCCTCGAGATGACCGGGCCGCCAGGATAGCCCAGGCCCAGCGCCTTGGCTACCTTGTCAAACGCCTCGCCCACTGCGTCGTCGAGTGTTTGCCCCAGCACCTCGTAGTCGCCCCACGCCCTCACATGCACAAGCATCGTGTGCCCGCCCGACAGCAGGCTCGCCACGAACGGCGGCTCGAGGTCGGGCGTCTCGAACAGGTTGGCAAACAGATGCCCCTCGAGGTGGTTCACGCACACGAGCGGTTTGTCGGCCGCCCACGCAAGCCCCTTGGCGAACGCGACGCCCACGACGAGCGCACCCACGAGGCCCGGCCCCTGCGTGACGCCCACGGCCGCCAGCTCCTCGGGACGCAGCGGGCCCGTCGCAAGGCCCAGCGAGGCCCCCGCCTGCGCCATGGCCTCCTCGTAGACACCGACGATAGCCTCCGTGTGCTTGCGGCTCGCGATCTCTGGCACAACGCCGCCGAAGCGAGCGTGGAAGTCGATCTGCGTCGAGACGACGTTGGCGCGCAGCTCGCCCGCAGCGTCGATGATGGCGATGGCCGTCTCGTCGCAGCTGCTCTCGATAGCCAGGACGAGGTCGCCCGCGGCCTGCAAGGCCTGCCGCTCCTCCACCGTGCGCTCCGGCTCGACCGGCGGCCAGACGCGCTCGGCAGGACGAGGCTCGGGCTCGTCGGCCTCGACGTCGATAGCCAGCGGCAGGCTCGCCTTCATCGTGAGCGCGTCGCGGGGCGTGCCGTCGGCCGTCCGCCCGTAGTAGGCCTTGCGCACGCCGACGACCTCGAAACCCACCTGCTCGTACAGCGCCCGCGCCGCCACGTTGTCGCGCGCGACCTCGAGTGTCGACGTGCGCGCGCCGAGCATCTGCGCGTCATAGGCGATGCGCGACAGCAGGCGCTTCGCGAGGCCCTGGCGGCGGCGATCGGGGTCGACGGCGACGTCGAGCACCTCGAGATTGCCGTCGACGATGAGGCCGCCGGCAAAGCCGACGATCGTGCCCTGGTCATGGATGACCCACCACGTGCGACTGGGCTGTGCGTACTCGTCGGCAAACATGGCCTGCGTCCACGCCTTGTGGCCGCTCGCCGGGTCAAACGCGCGCGCCTCGAGGTCGGCGACGGCGGCAAGGTCGTTGACGGACATGGGGCGCTGCTGCACGTGGATGTCGCCGAGGTCGTCGTCGACGCCCGTCACGCGCACGCTCGCCGGCTCAGCGATACCCAGGCGCACGCGCTCGTTCTCCTCGGCGTCCGAGAGGCGGGTGTAGATCGGGAGCACCAGCGCCGGATCCCCCGACGGCGCACCACAGCACAGCATCTGCGGCGTTGCGGGAGAGCTTGCGTGGCTTACCACGCGGCGCTCTTCCGCGCCTTGCATCTGCTGCACCGTGGGCGCCGTCGGGGTGTCTTCTTCTCGGCACGTAGCCGCCGAGGCGGATGCGAGTTCGCAATCATCCTCGGCGGTGCCACGGTGCTGCAGATGCAAGGCGCCCGATGCCGACGCGTATTGAGATACGCGAGGCATCGGGGAACGCAGCAGCTGCGGCGCCGTGGTCACCGCCGCGCGCAGGAGGCCTTCGCCGGTCGGATACCACAGGCTCTCGTCGACGAAGTTTGCGAAGCCCGCTTCCTCGAAAGCGGCGCGGTACTTCTTGAGGCCGTCGCCCGTGAGCTGGATGGCCTCGCGATCGGAGCGGGCAGCCCATGCCTCGACGGCCACGGGCACCTTGCAGACGATCTCGCTGGCAAACAGGCGCTCGACACCCTCGTCGCCCAGCCGATACAGCCCGGGGTAGACCTCCTTGCGCATGGCGTCGCCCACGACGCCTACCAGCCCGCGCACGCCGGCGTCCCAGGCGACCCACGCCACGGCGTCAAGCGTCGACGCCCCGTACAGCGGGACGCACAGGCCGCAGGCCAGACCCTTGGCCGCCGCCACGCCGATGCGCACGCCCGTGAACGAGCCAGGTCCCGTGCCGCACACGACGGCGTCGACGTCAACGCGCGTCAGGCCGGCGCCAGCCAACAGCGCGTCGACGGTCGGCACAAGCTCGACGTTGGCCTGGCGGCGGCACAGGTGATCGGCTGCAGCGACGATCTCGAGCGAGGCGCCGTCTCCCGTCCGCCCCAACGCGCACGCCAGCATGTCGGTGGACGTGTCCACCGCGAGGACAACCCGCTTGGCAACGGGAAGCGTTTCGTCAGCTTTCGTCATCATGCTCACTCTCAGGACTCCAAAACGACACGCGCTCATACTTGAATGGAACCGCTTAAACCTTAACCCGAGCGCCGGCAAGCTTATCGCAGCAGCTCGTCATGCGAGCCCGTTCTGGCCAGGAAGGCAGTGTTCCCTTCGACAGTCCAGATGAGTAGCCAGTCCCCCACATTGCACACGTGGCACTCATTGGCGCCCTCCCAGGCACCCGAGAGAACGTGCATCTTGTGATGGCGACGCAGCTCCGCCCGCGACTCGGTGGTGTTTTGACTGATAAGCTCGACAACCTCACGAAGTTTGGACAGATCGGCGTGCTTCGCCTTGAGCTTTTTGGCGTCGCGGCAGAATGCTCGAGAAGGCTCGATTCGCAGCATGGGCTACAGATCCAGCGCCGCGAACAGCTCGTCTGCAGATGCGTAGGACCCCTCTCGGCCCGAGGCGGCAAATTCTTTCGCCTCCGCAAGTGCAGCCTTCGTCTCCTCGTTGGGCTCCTCGACGGCAAACGTCAGAGGAATGCTCTTCGTTCGAGCAATCTGGGCGTAAAAGGCACGAGTAGCCGTCGCAAGATCGAGCCCGTAGGACTTGCAGACTTCGGAAGCCCGCTGCTTGACGTCCTCGTCGACGCGCAACGCATATGAAACGGTCATGACACACCCCCTGCCTCTCGCTGTTTACTATCGTCGTTAATTGTAGCACAGCAGTAAACAGCAAGCCCACTCACCTGGCTGCCCCGGGCGTCATACCGCCTAGCGCGTCTCCCCGTCCCACGCCGCGAGCAGGGCTTCGGCGCGCTTGCCGTGGGGGGCGGTGCGCACGATGCGGGCCGGCTCACCACCCTCGGGAGCGACGGGCTCGCGCATGACCGTCACGTCGAGGCGCTCGTCGCCCAGCTCGTTGACGTAGGCCTCGCCCCACTCGATGAGGCAGGCGCCGTCGGCCTCGAGCACGTCGTAGATGCCCACGTCGTCAAGCTGCTCGGGTCCCTCGAGTCGATAGAGGTCGAAGTGGTACAGCGGGATACGTCCCTCGTCGTGCACGGACATGATCGTGAACGTGGGGCTCGTCACGGCGGACCCGTCGCCCAGCCCTGCCGCCACGCCTCCCGTCAAGCACGTCTTGCCGGCGCCCAGATCGCCCGTCAGCACGACGACATCTCCCGCCTGCAGCGCGCGTCCCAGCCCCACGCCCAGCTCGCGCATCGCATCGGGCGACGCCACGCGCCACGCGCCCGCGCCCAGGCGCGTCAGGCCTTCCGCGCTCATCGCCGCACCCCCGGCGTCCCAGCGGCAGGCACAGCACCGGCCGTCGGATCGCTGAAGCCGACCTCGCCGCGCAGCAGCTGGCCGAGCAGATGGAAGTCACTCTCGAGGTCGGGCAGCTTGCTCGCGTCGCGCAGCACGGCTGCCGGGTGGAACGTCGGCAACACAGCGAAGTGGCCCTCGTGGAACACCTTGCCGCGCAGGCGCGTGATGCCGACCTCCGTGCGCAGGATGAAACGCGTGGCGGGATTGCCCATCGTCATGATGACGTCGGGCCAGATGCTACGGATCTGCTCGCGCAAGAACGGCGAGCACACCTCGACCTCCTCGGGGCGAGGGTCGCGGTTGCCCGGCGGTCGGCACTTGAGCACGTTGGCGATATAGACCTCCTCGCGCGCGATGCCCGTCTGCTCCGCGAGCATACGGTCGAGCAGATGTCCCGCCTGGCCCACGAACGGCTCGCCCTGGGCGTCTTCGTTGGCACCCGGCGCCTCGCCGACGAACACGACGCGCGCGTGGGGGTTGCCGACGCCAAACACGATGTTCGTCCGCGTCTCGCACAGCGGGCACAGCCGACAGTCTCCCAGCACGGCGCGGATCTCGTCGAGCGTGACCTCGCCGGCGCGCTGGTGCTCGTGTCCCGGGATCTTCAGCATGGCCATGGCGCGCATCACCTCACTCGCTCATCTCGTGGCACGAGGCGCTTTTACAGCCCCACGCCGTTGCGGTTGACGTACACCTTGGGCAGCCGCATGCCAAAGCCGCAGGCCACCTCGTAGTTGATCGTGCCCAGGCGCAGCGCCAGGTCGTCGATCGTGATGACCTCGCCGCCCTGGCGCCCCACAACCGTGACCTCGTCACCCACCTCGATGGGCTTGGCCTGGTAGCCGCGCGCCAGTGCCAGCTCGGGCTCGACTTCGATCATGCACTGGTCCATGCAGATGTTGCCCACCTGGCGCCAGCGCAGCCCGCCGTAGATGACCTCCATGTCGTTGGAGAGCCTTCGGGACAGGCCGTCGGCATAGCCCAGCGGCAGCGTCGCGATCTGGATGGAAGGCCGCGCCACCCGATACGTCATGCCGTAGCCGACGCCCTCGCCCACGCGAGGCCGCTCGACGCGCACCGCTCGCGCCTTCACGCTCATGGCGGGGCGCAGCCGCAGCGCGCCGACCGTCGTCTCCGCAGGGTGCAGGCCGTACAACCCGATGCCCACGCGCACCATGTCGAAGTGCGTCTCGGGGTGCAGCATCGTAGCCGGCGTGTTGGCGCAGTGGACGGTACCGGGGTTGAAGCCCATCTTGCGGATGAGCGCCACCGCGTCACGGAAGCGCTTGAGCTGCAGCGTGAAGTCCCAGTCCGACGTCTTGTCAGCCGTGGCGAAGTGCGTGAACGTACCGGCGAGGCGCAGCCCCTGGAGGTGCTCGGCCACCTGCACGAACTCCCCCACCTCGGCAAACGGCACGCCGATGCGGTCCATGCCCGTGTCGACGGCGAGGTGGTACTTGGCCTCGACGCCGCGCCGGCGCCCCTCCTCGCCCAGGCGCGCCGCGAACTCGAGGTCGTAGACCGACGGCATGACGTTGTGCTCAACGAGCAGCGGAATGGACTCAAGCGGAGGCTGGGATAGGATGAGAACCGGCTCGTCGATGCCACCCTCGCGCAGCTGGAGGCCCTCGTCGACCGTCGCAACCGCAAAGGCGTCCGCACCGGCAGCCCGGCACGCCTGCGCGACGGGCACGGCGCCATGGCCGTACGCGTCGGCCTTGACGACGGCCATGAGGCGCGTCGGCGGCTTGATGATGCTGCGGTATGCACGAACGTTACTGCGGATGGCCTCGAGGTCGACCTCGACCCAGGCCCAGCGCGTCTTCGGTAGCTCTCGTTGCTCGGGCACGAGCCCTCCTTCTTGCAGGCGATCACGAACGTACAGCGGCGGATGTGCGGCGCGCTTCCGGTCGGAGGCCGCGCGTCCCGGGCCAGCCCCGTCAGCCGCTCTCGGGCATGCCCCAGGCTGCCCGCCGAAGTGCAGCGCGCACCATTCTAGCGCGTCTGCGCCACAAAAGCGCAGGCTGGAGCCGGCTCCCGCCGAACGCGCACGGAAGCCGGCTCCAGCTCTGCGGGATACCCCCTACGAGCGCTTGCCGCGCTTGGGGCGGGGTTTGGGCTTGGCAGTCTTGCTCGCGGCCGAGGGACGCTGGTCGGGTGGGATGGCCGGCTTCTCGCCGATGCGCAGCGTCGCGCGCTCGTGGAACGCCTCGACGGGGTTCGGCTTCTTCTTAGGAAGGCCCGACGCCGTCGAGCGCCCGCGCTTGAGCGCCCGGCCGGACGCGGGGCGCTCGCCTGTGGCGTCGGCGTCCCCATCCTGGGTGGGCGCGGCCATCGGCGGAGGAGCAATCCTGATGGACGCGTCAAACGTCGCCGGAGCCTCCGATGCAGCCTGCGGGTCCACAGAGCGGCCTGTCGGGCGCGCGCTCAGGGCGGCGCTCAGAAACGCCGGGAGGCGGGAGGCCGTCGACGCGGGTGCCGGGGGCGTGGCGGGCTCGCTCTCGGGCTCGCGTGCCTCGACGGCAGCGGCCACCGCCTCGAACGCGCCTGTCTCGCCGTTGGGGACGCTCCCCTCGGCGACGAACGCCGCCATCTTCGCGAGGAACGGCGGGACGCCGCTCGCGTCGGTGGCCACATCCTCGGCGGGGCCTGCCGGCGCCGGGAGCTGGCCAGTCGAGGAGGCGTCCTGGGCAGGCAGCGCGCCCGTCTCCGATGCAGGCACGGCAGTGGGCAGCTCGCCAGTCGCGCCCAGGGGCGCAGCGGGCGCAGGAACGTCGGGGGCAGCCGGGGCGTCGGGAGTGCTCTGCGCGCTGACGGGCGCCATCACAGTCGTCGCGCCCGCCGGAGCCGGGACGGGATCCTCCTCGGGAGCCGGGACGTCAGCGGGCTCATCGGCGATGTCTCCTGCGGCCGCAGCGGGAGCGGCCTTCTCGTCGGAGTCGTCCGGCTCGTCGGGTGTCACAGCCTGCGCGGAGGCATCCTCGGCAGCGCCGGCATCCTCCGGTGGGACGCTCTCGCCAGCAACCGGGGCCTGCGCCCCGTCGCTCGCCTGTGCCTCAGGCTTGGGACGCCGCTCGAGGCGCTCGTGCTCGGGCGTCGGCTCCTCGAGATCGCCCGCCTCGACGTCCTCGACAAGCGCCGACTCCATGGCCAGCACGTTTTCCGTGCGCCGGCGCGCGGCCGCCGCCAGCAGCTCGCGTCGCGTGGGGGCGGGGGCCCCGGCCTGCCGCTCGGGCTCGGCCTCGGGCTTGCTCGCAGCAGCAGGTGTCTCCTCGGAAGCCCCCTGCAGCTCCGGAGCTGCGGCCTTTACCGCCGGTTCCTCGTCCGCGAGGGTCGCGTCGCCCTCGAGCACAGTTCCCGGGTCGTCCGATGCCTCGTCGAAGTCGCGCTCGGCGCGCCGCAGCAGCTCGTCGATGGCCTTCCCCGCCACGTCGGCGACGTCGGGTGCCATGACGCCGCGGGAGCCGTGCGCGCGGCAGGCGAGCTCGCCGGCCACGGCGTGCACGCGATCTGCCCCCGCCATGAGCATGAGCAGGTCGGACGAGTCGATGCCCTCGGCGCGCTCCTCTTCGTCCATCGTCGCAAAGAACTGCGCCAGCAGGCTCGCCGTCATGCCGGCAAGCACGTCGCCCGTGCCGGCCGTCGCCAGCGCGACGGGGCCGGGCTGGGGGATGAGCGTCGAGTCGATCGTCGCGACGGCGCTGACGGGCCCCTTCGCGATGACGCAGAAGTTGGCCGAGCCCACGGCCCACGCAAGGTCCTGAGCCGCCTCCATAGCGCCGGCCAGCGTCTGCGTGCGCTCGAGCTCGCCGCCCATGAGGCGCGCCAGCTCGCGGCGGTGCGGCGTCAGCACGAGCGGGGCCTCGCGGCGCAGCGCGTCGGGATGCGCCGCGGCCGAGCCGGCGCAGATGCGCACGGCGGCGTTGAGCGCGTCGGCGTCGAGCACGAGCGGGCGATCCGTGCGCAGAAGGTTGCGCACGACCTCGCAGGCGCCGAGCGATGTCGTCATGCCCGGGCCCGCCAGCACGGCGTCGGCCCGCTCCACGAGCGCAGCGACCCGGTCGGCGGCCTCGACGGAGAATGCACCCTCCGGGTCGGCCGGCAGGCCGATGACGGGCACGGAGAGCAGGTGCATCTGGGCGACGGGCACGACGGGGGCCGGCACGACAAGCGTCACGTAGCCCGCACCGCTGCGCGCGGCGGCCGTCGCAGCCATGATGGCGGCGCCGGGATAGCGCGACGAGCCCGCCACGACGACGACGCGGCCGCGCGTGTACTTGTCCTGCAGCGGGTCGGGCTCGGGCAGTACGTCGAGGTAGTCGCGCTCCTCCATGACGAAGGCGGCCGCGGCGTCAGAGATGTCCTGCAGCCCCTCGTCGTCGTCCGTAAGGCTCGCCACGACAACGCGGCCACTCGCGGCGCGGCCCCTTCCGCTCACGAGGCCGGGCTTGGCCGCAAACATCGTCACGGTGACGTCGGCGTCGAAGTGGGCGCCATCCGCCATGCCGCTCGTCGCGTCGATGCCGCTCGGCACGTCCACGGATACGAGGTGGCCGTCGAATATCTCGTCGACGACCTGCACCCACGTCTCGTAGGGCTCAGGCAGCGCGCCGTGGAACCCGATGCCAAAGCACGCGTCGATGACAACATCGGCCGGCAGGAGCAGCTCCTCGAGCTCTTCGGGCGTCGGCGCGACGTGCACCGGCACGCCCATGTCGGTCGCGCGCGTGGCCATGCGGCGGGCAAGCTCGCTCTTCATGACGGCAGGCGTAGCAGGCGCGACGACGCTGACCTCGTAGCCGTGGCGCGCGAGGTTGTCCGCCGCGACCCAGCCGTCACCACCGTTGTTGCCCATACCGCACAGCACGACGACGGAGCCGTGCTGCACGAACCGAGCCGCCTGCACGGCGACGACGGCGCCGGCGCGGCGCATGAGCTCGGCGAGGGGCGTCCCCTTCTCGACGAGCGCCCGCTCGAACTCCCGCACGTCGGCTACGCTCATGACTGGCTGCACGATGCATCATCCTTCCGTCGTATCGGGCGCGTCCACTCCGCCCGCGGCATGTCTTGCTGAGGGGCCCGAGGTTCCGCCCCTGGACGTCCCTGCGTCTGCGGGACGATCGAGCTCGTCGAGCAGAGCCCGCGCCTGCTTGAACTGCTCGGCGATGACGGCGCGCTCGTCGACCTTCTCGTCGCGCCGGGGGACCGAGTCGGGCGTCGCGGCAACGGCATTCGCCACGGCCAGCCCGCGGGTGTGCGCGATGGACACGAACACGTCCGTGATGCCCTGGCCGCGCGCGATGCGCTCCGCCGCGCCCGCGAGCACCATGAAGGGACGGCCCTTGGCGTCGTGGCTCACCGAGACGTCGGAGAAGCGGACGCCCTGGCCGAACCACCCGCAGCCCAGGGCTTTGAGCGTCGCCTGGCGCGCGGCAAAGCAGCCCGCGTACGCGCTCGCCGGGTCGGGGCGCGCGTCGCACCAGGCGCGCTCGGCGTCGGTGAACACGCGATACTTGAAGCGCGACGTGCGAAACAGCGTGTCGCGCATCCGACCCGTCTCGACGATGTCCATGCCCACGCGCGCCACGCTCGTCACCTCCGATGTCTTGAGCGAGCCTCATCCCGTCCTCATGCGCCCCATGATACCCGTGCGGGGCCCGCCGGGACGCCTTCGCCCGTCGAGCCCCGCCTCTCGCGCAATATCTCCCGCGTGCCCCAGCCCCGCGCCGCCGGGTCGCGCGCCCCTACTCCGTCGTGACGGACTTTGCCAGGTTGCGCGGCCTGTCGACGTCGCAGCCGCGGTCGAGCGCGACGTCGCGCGCCATGAGCTGCAGGTAGACAGCCACGACGACCGGCGTGCACCAGTCAGGCAGCGGGGGCAGCCACAGCACGTGATCCGCAAGAGCCGCCACCTCATCGTCGCCCTGCGTCGCCACGGCGATGACGACGGCGCCGCGAGCCTTGATCTCGGCGATGTTCGAGACGGTCTTGGCGCGCAGGGCGTCGCGCGGCACGACGACGACCACGGGGAAGCCCAGGTCGATGAGGGCGATGGGGCCATGCTTCATCTCGCCGGCCGGATAGGCCTCGGCGTGCAGGTAGCTGACCTCCTTGAGCTTGAGAGCGCCCTCTCGCGCGCTCGCGGAGTTCAGGCCGCGCCCGAGGAACAGCGCCGAGTGCGCCCCTTCGAACGCCGTTGCCGCCTCGGCGGCCAAGCCCTGGCGGTCGAGGGCCGTGCGCACGACGGCAGGCAGGCGCTCGAGCGTCGCCAGGTGCTCGGCGACCTCGCCGGCGTCCATGCGGCCGCGCTTGGACGCGAGGAACAGCGCGATGAGGACCATCGCCACGAGCATCGAGGTATACGCCTTGGTGGAGGCCACGGAGACCTCGGGGCCCGACTGCAGGTAGAGCACGCCGTCGGCGTCACGCGCGGCCGTGGAACCCAGCACGTTCGTCACGGCGAGCAGGCGCGCCCCCATGTCCTTGAGGCGGCGGGCGCACAGCAGCGTCTCGGCCGTCTCGCCCGACTGAGTGATGACGAGGCACAGCGTGTGCGGCGTCACGAGCGCGTCGCGATACATGAGCTCAGAAGCGACGTCGACCTCGACGGGCACGCGCGCCCAGCTCTCGATGAGCGCCTTGGCCACGAGGCCCGCATGGTAGCTCGTGCCGCAGGCGACGACGTAGATGCGGTCGATGGCGCGCAGCTCGTCGTCGGTGAGGTCGAGCTCGTCCAGCTCGACGCGACCAGAGCGCACGCGGTCGTGCAGCAGCCGTTCGAGGGCCTGCGGCTGCTCGGAGATCTCCTTCATCATGAAGTCGGGGTAGCCGCCGAGCGTGGCCGAGGACACGTCCCAGTCGATGTGCAGCGTCTCGACGTCCACACGCTGGCCCTGCGCGTCGGTGACTTCGACGGAGCCGTCGGCGCGCAGCACGGCGAACTCGTTGTCCTCCAGCGCCACGACGTCGCGCGTGTAGGGGGCCAGCGCCGTGAGGTCGCTTGCGGCCAGGGCGCCCTTGGGCGTCGAGGCGACGACGAGCGGCGAGCCCTTGCGGGCGGCCACGATGACGCCCGGCTCGCGGGCGGACACGGCAACGAGGGCCCACGCTCCGTCGAGGCGCTGGCAGGCGGCGCGCAGGGCAGCGGCGAGGTCGCCGTCGTACAGGCTCTCGACAAGATGGACAACGACCTCGGAGTCTGTCTCGGACGTAAACGTGTGGCCCGCGGCGACGAGCTCGGCGCGCAGCTCGGCGTAGTTCTCGATGATGCCGTTGTGCAGCAGCGAGATCGTGCCGGTGCAGTCGGCGAACGGGTGGGCATTGCGCTCGGAAGGCACACCGTGCGTCGCCCAGCGGGTGTGCGCGATGCCGCACGTACCGTCGAGCGGGTGTTCGGCCAGGGCGTCGGCCAGCATCTGCACCTTGCCCTTGCGCTTCATGAGGTGCAGCGCACCTGCCCTGTCGATGACAGCCATGCCCGCCGAGTCATAGCCGCGATACTCAAGTGACTGCAGGCCCTTGAGCAGGATGGGCTCCGCCTGCTCGCGTCCCGTATATCCCACGATGCCGCACATAGACGCCTCCCGAGTGAGGGTGTGAAGGAGTGCTCGCTTTTGCATGCGAAGCGCCGCGTTTGCTTTCGCAACGCCTGCATCCGACGAATGCTAGCGCCGCGCTGGTGTATGTGCGGTTTCGGGGCGCGCCGCACCGGATCGGCGGCAAAAACGAGCAGGCCGGGCGGCGGGGCTTCACAACGTCACCCCATCGCCCGGCCTGCCTACGACGCCATCCGCACCGTCGAAGCGCCTACCTACTCGCCGTCGAGCTGCTCGCGCACGACAGCCGCAATGCCCTCGGCCACGTCGCCGGCGATCTGCTCGCTGGCAGCCTCGACCATGACGCGCACGAGCGGCTCGGTGCCTGACGCGCGCACAAGGATGCGCCCGTCGCCGGCGAGCGCCGCGTTGGCCTCGTCGATGGCGCGCGTGACGAACTCGTTGTCCTGCCACTCAGCCTTGCGCGGCGTGCGCACGTTGACGAGCGACTGCGGGTAGCGGCGCATGACGCGCGCGAGGTCAGCCAGAGAGCGCCCGGTGCGCTTCATGACAGCGAGCAACTGCAGGGCCGTCACGAGGCCGTCGCCCGTCGTGTTGTGGCGCAGGAAGATGATGTGGCCGGACTGCTCGCCACCCAGGACGGCGCCGTCGGCCAGCATGCGCTGCAGCACGAAGCGGTCGCCCACGGGCGTCTGGGCCACGGAGACGCCGAGCTCGTCCATGGCGCGCGTCAGGCCCATGTTGCACATGACGGTCGAGACGACCTCGCCCGCCTCGAGCTCGCCGCGCTCGGACAGGTCGCGAGCGCAGATGGCGAGCACCTTGTCGCCGTCGACCTCCTCGCCGGCGGCGTCCACGAACAGCACGCGGTCGGCGTCTCCGTCGTGGGCGATGCCGACGTCGGCACCCGTCTTAGCGACAAGCTCGCGCACGGCGTCCAGGTGCGTGGAGCCACAGCCCACGTTGATGTCCATGCCGTTGTAGTCCGTGTTGATGACGTGCACGCGCGCGCCGAGGCGCTCGAGGGCAGCCGGAGTCGTGCGGCACGAGGCACCGTGCGCACAGTCCACGGCGATCGTCAGGCCCGTGAGGTCGCAGTCGATCGTCGCGATGGCGTGGTTGATGTACGTCTCGCGCGCGAGCTTGAGCTTGCGCAGGGCGCCGACCTGCTCGCCCGTGCCGAACTGCTGGGTGCGCCAGCCGTCGGCGGCGAAGGCGGCCAGGGCGTCCTCGACGTCGTCAGTGGCCTTCATGCCGTCGGGGCCGAAAAACTTGATGCCGTTGTACTCGGGCGGGTTGTGGCTTGCCGAGATAACGACGCCGCCGTCCGCGCCCTCTTCGCGCGTGATGAGCGCCACGGCGGGCGTAGGGATGACGCCGCAGCACGCAGGCTCGCCACCGGCCGCCATGATGCCGGCGACCAGGGCGCTCTCGAGCATCGTGCCCGAGCGGCGCGTGTCTCGACCCACGACGATGTGCGGGCCCAGGCACGACACGGCGCCCATGCCAAGGCGATAGGCGAGCTCGCACGTAAGGTCGTCGTTGGCGACGCCGCGGGCGCCGTCCGTTCCGAACAGGCTGTTGGGCATAGCAACCTCCTTCGACGCGGGGAGGGTCCTGTGACCGGCGTTCGGACGCGCGCAGGCGATCACGGTTGTGCGCCCCCGCGGGGGCGTGCCGCCATTCTTCCCCGGACTGGGCGGGCGTCTTCGCCCGGCGGCCCTCGATGGGTCGACTGCCACCAGGCGAAGGCACCCCGGAAACGAAAAGACGGGACCCCCGCACAGAGCGAAGATCCCGTCGATAGCACAAAGGTAGAGCGAGAAAGCCTTAGCGCTTCGAGAACTGCGGGCGCTTGCGGGCCTTCTTGAGGCCGTACTTCTTGCGCTCGACCACGCGAGCGTCGCGGGTCAGGTAGCCGGCCTTCTTGAGCTCGGGACGATAGTCGCCCGCCTTCAGCAGGGCGCGGGCAATGCCGAGGCGCAGGGCGCCGGCCTGGCCGGAGATGCCGCCGCCGTCGCACAGGGCGATGACGTCGAAGTGGCCGAGGGTGTCGGTGACCTTCAGAGGCATGCAGGCCATGTCGACGAGCTGCTGGCGGCCGAAGTACTGGGCAGCCTCACGCTTGTTGACGAGAACCTTGCCGGTGCCGGGCACCAGGTGCACGCGGGCAACGGCGTTCTTGCGACGACCCGTGCCCCAATAGATGGCTTCGTTCGTGTTGGCCATGGGTTACGCCTCCAGGTCGATCTTGCGGGGATTCTGGGCCATGTGGGGATGGTCCGGGCCGGCGTACACCTTGAGCTTGGTGAACTGGGCACGGCCGAGCGTCGTCTTGGGGAGCATGCCCTTGACGGCGCGCTCGAGGATGCGCTCGGGGTGCTTCTCCATGGCCTGCCGGTAGGTCTCCTTCTTGAGGCCGCCCGGGTAACCGCTGTAGGAGTACCAGGCCTTGTCCTCCGCCTTGTTGCCAGTGACGCGGATCTTGTCAGCGTTGACAACGATCACGAAGTCGCCGGTGTCGATGTGGGGCGTGAACTGAGGCTTGTTCTTGCCGCGCAGGATCGAGGCGATCTGGGCAGCCAGACGACCAAGGACCTTGCCCTCGGCGTCGATGAGCACCCACTCGCGCTTAACCTCGCCGGGCTTAGCGTAGTACGTGGTCTTCACGTAAAACTCCTCCAACTCAATACGAACAGTTGTCACCAATACAGAGGTTTCACGGGGCTCTGCGAAAGTGAACCTTTGGATTGTAGGGGCGTACCCGGAGGGCTGTCAACGAGAAATCTCTCGAGTCGGCAGGAAGTGAAAGACCTCCATACGGGACGCGGGGGTGGGTAGCGCTCTGGGACTGGCGCCGGATTTGGCTTGGATGCGTAGTTTTGCTTCTTTTGAGCTGAATATGCAGTTGGATGGATGATAGTGCGCCACGAGGAAATATAGCCCAGCCCAAAGACCGCCCGATGGCCAAAACTATGCCGCTTTGCGAGTCCGCAGCCTGCGTGGTCGCGGTCCGAGCAGCTCCCACCTGCCCGAACGAGCACCCCGCTTCGGATCAGGCGCCGTGTATCGAGATAGCGACTCGCAAAGCATGCCACTTTTGGCCACAGACCCCACGGGATGCCAGACTACGAGTGGCAGGCGCACAAAAAACGCGCGGCGCCACCCGTTTGGGCGGCACCGCGCGCCAAAGAACAGAGCAGCAGTCAGGACAGGCTACGCTTCGGGCTTCTCGGAAGCGTAGAACGTCGCGTCGGCCTGGACATCGGCGATGGACTTGTCGCCGAGGACCGGCAACGGCATGTCGAGGAACTCCGCCAGCGTGGCGACGGGCTCGGACGCGTCAACGAAGTGGCCCTTGTCGTTGAGCTCGGCCGTGTCCTGGACGCGCCAGAAGTGATCGTTGACGTCGGTGAGGTAGTACGAGGCGCCCGCATAATCCATGTACACCGCGTGGTCTGCACGCAGGTGGCCAGCCAGAGCCTCGCCCTCGAGCACGATCGGATCTTGAGCCTTCTTTCCCATGGCACGCTCCCTTTCTGCCAGGCGAGACGTCTGCCCAGAGCCCGGGAAGAGCCTCGCGAAACATCGTGCCCCTATCATGACGCATTTGGAGACGATGTGAAGGGTCAACGTAAAAATTGATGCGATACGGAAGGGGTGGTCCTCGATGCAAGCCTGCCTCAAATTACTCCCAGGAAGGAAGAGCACTCGCCTGGTCAACACTCATGCGTGAACAACGATATTAATGTAATAATTAACCCCCCCCCCGACTATTTGGCCTTCCTTGCATACGGCTAAACTCAAACTCAGTTCTTGCTTCGCTTTTCTAAGGTATTGGCCCACAGAGGAGGCTGAGAATGGCACGCATCTGGGTCACGGACAATCAGTACGACAGCAACGCCATTAAGGTGTTTGTTACGGACGACCGGTATCAGGCCGACCTCAAAGCGTTCGTCACCAATGATCAGTGCGACGCAAACGGGGACGAACGCTGGTACTACGTCGACAGCCAGTACGACAGCCCCACATCCACCGTGTGCTGGGTCGACAGCCAGTACGACGCTGATCTCAAAGTTTGCTTTACAACCGACAACTACGACACCGGTTGGGTTACCGGCAATCCGTACCAGCATAGGCTGTAGGAGTATTTTTAATAGCCCGGGAGGGTGGCATCAAATGAGCCCTGATTACCATAATTACCATATAATTAGCAGTATTAATGAATCACTAACTCAATTTGAATTCTGCAGTGATAAGCTAATCGAATTACTTGAACAGATAAAGACGAACATTGTCCCCGACTCTGCGAGGCCAAAAACAAACAACGGTTTATTTCCTTCGCTCATGGATCCGTTCTCTTTTTATATTCAGATATTTAGGTATAATGATAGAACAAGAAGAAGTATACTACTAGAGCTAAAATCAAGACTTAATCTTTCTGGAGACATTCCATCCGCCTATCCCGGATTCCCCACAGCCAATGCGTGGTGGCTCTTCGCAGATGCAGATTCCCAGGAGGAAAGCGTCCCTGCCCTCTGGCAACTTTTCAAGTCTGCCCGGAGACTGAGTAAAAACCAGGGTGATTCAGAAAAGAATTCTTTTTACAAAGATTACGATCGCGCACTTGAAATAAAGGGCGTAGCGGACAGCAATCTCCCGCAATGCTTGTTCTATATTTGCCCCGACTTTTTTCCTCCTCTTGATAGAAATCTCAAAGAGTACGGCCCGCTCAGAACATTGATACCTGATATCGAGTGGAGTTCATCCAGCGGCGCTCGGTATCTTGATGCTCTAGATCGCATTCAAGAAGCTCTTTTGTCAAACAAACTAGCTGAGGACGACATCCCCCACCTCTCGGAGCGGGCTTATGCTGCCGCCAGGCAAGACGGCAACAACGTATCTTCCGCACCTCGTTATATGTTCCTGAACCTCTCCCCGAGAGAATGGGATCCCCGCCAGTCCCCCACTGACGAGGAAATGATTTTTCACACCAAAAGACAAAATGGAAAAAGCCTGAAAAAAATAGATTGTTTTAAGCATATAAATACAGGTGACTATTTTATTGCATATATGGCAACGCCTATTAAGGCAGCCTGTTCCGTATTACAAGCCACCAAACCGTATGATGGATCCGCGTTATATTTTAGGCGATTGGCAAATTTCAACAATCCCGTACCTTTCAATACCTTGAAGGATGACTCTCAGGTTTCAACGATGGGCAATCTCGGCCGACGAGGGATAACTCTTGACGAGATTAGTGAGCAGCAGTTTTTCCATATCCAGAATGAGCTAGGAGGAGGGCTCGCTCCAGAGTCAAGTGTCATCGATCGGCCTATGCGCCAGAACAATGCGAGCGTTGCATTGAACACCGTCCTTTTCGGTGCGCCGGGGACGGGAAAGACGTATCAAACGAAACGGCGTGCCGTCGGCATCATCGGCAGCGACGTGCCCGATGACTGGGATGAGATTTCCGATCGCTACAAAGCTCTCGAAGATGAAGGCCGCATCGGCTTTGTGTCGTTCCACCAATCGTTCTCGTATGAGGACTTCGTCGAAGGCATTCGCCCCGTTCTTACGGACGGGGAACGTACCAGCCCGGACGACAGCCATTCACTCGCGTACGCAGTAGAAGACGGCGTCTTCAAATCCTTCTGTGAAAAAGCCGCCAACCACCCCAGCGACGCCTACGTGTTCATCATCGACGAGCTGAATCGCGGAAATGTGGCGGCCATCTTTGGCGAGCTTATTACGCTGCTCGAAGAAGACAAGCGGCTCGGTGGCGAAGACGAGCGCACGGTCCTGCTCCCCTACTCCAAGCAGAGGTGGGGCATCCCGGGCAACGTCCACATCATCGCGACGATGAACACGGCCGACCGTTCGCTCACCAAGCTCGACGCGGCGTTCAGGCGGCGCTTCTCGTTCGAGGAGGTCGGCCCAGACTATGACGCCCTGCGCAACCATCTCGGAAACGAAGGCATTGTCGATGGCGTCGATGTCCCCTGGATGCTCCAGGCAATGAATGCGCGCATCGAGGCGCTGCTCGACCGCGACCACGTGCTCGGCCACTCCCTATTCTGGAAGGTCGCCTCGCTCGGCGACATCAGGCAGGCGTTCGCAGGCAAGATCATCCCGCTGCTGCAGGACTATTTCTTTGAGGACTACGACCTCATCCGCGCCGTACTCAACGACAGGGACGGGAAGTTCGTGCACAAGATCGGAGATGACGAGAGCGAGTCCCTCGGGATCGACCTCGGAATTCTCGACAACATGGCAGATACCGTCGGAGCGCGCTTCGAGGTCATCGACAGGACGGACGGCAATGCGTGGTCCGCAAGCGACTTCCGGCGCATCTACGAGAGCTTCGGTCCCTATAGGTCTCGCCAGCCCGAGGCAGCCGCCGACGAGAGCAACCAAGCCAGCGACGAGGATGCGGACGCATAACATGCCTCGCAACCTCATTCAAATCCGCGAGTTCGACAAGCTCGTAAGTGACGGCAGCCAGGACAGCCCGAGTCCTGGCTGCACGTCCATGGAAGAAGACGCCTTCAACCAGCTCTATGACTTCATCCTTCGAGCGGCAGAGCGAGACGTCGACTCGGAGGACCCCATCGAGATCATGCGCCTGGGCATGGCAGAACGCCAGCGCTCGATCCAAGCGCGCAATTACGTGGGCGTCCTCACCACAAAGAACGGATTCACCGTCGAGATTCTGCCAAAGATAGCGGGGCTCGACCTGGAAACCGCCAGCAACGAGCGCCCTTCAAGCGACGGCCTCGAGCAAACGAAAGAGGCCTTCATCCGCATGCTCGCAGCTCTGCGCGGCACCTCGTTCAAGCACTTGGGGCGCTCGTCGCTGTTCTCCCATCGCATGCCGCTCTACGAGCTGTTCATCCGCATGTTCGTCGAGGAGGTCGAACGACTCGCCCAGCGCGGCCTGCGCTCCGGGTACACCCCGCGCGATTCTAACGAGCGCTTTCTGCGCGGTCGGCTCCTCGTGGCGCAAGACCTGCGGGCCAATCCCATCGACCGGTCGCGGTGTTTCGTGCGCCACGCCGTGTTTGGGCTCAACCGCCCGGAGAACCGCGTCATCAAGGCGGCGCTCGCACGGCTGCTCAACAGGAGCACGAGCTCCGAGAACCGCACGCGTATCCGCAGGCTCCTGGCGATGTTCGATGGCGTGGACGATACGCCCGACTGGCGCAAGGCGGCGTCACTCTGCGTTCGAGATCGCAACCTCGACGACTACGCTCAGGCCCTTGAGTGGGCGCGCATCTTCCTGGAGGGTAGCTCATTCACCGCTTTCAGTGGCCCCACAGTCAGCGAAGCCCTACTCTTCCCGATGGAGCGCGTCTTCGAGGACTACGTGCCCTACCTCATGAGGCGGGCCTTGCAAAATGGGGCGCTCGACGGGTCGGCAATCGAGATCCGCACACAGGGGCCCGTCCGGGATCTCTTCGACAAAAAAGAAGGCGACGGGGCCGGGATCAGGATGACGCCTGACATCGTCATACTGAAGCGAGAGGCGGGAGGCCAGCCGAAGCCTGCTGTCGTCCTTGACACCAAGTGGAAGCGGCTAGACGGTAGCAACCCGCAACCGTCGCGAAACGACCTCTATCAGATGTACGCCTATGGCAAGCGCTACAAGGTCAGCGACGTCGTGCTGGTATATCCAAAGTCGCAAGGGCTTATGGCGGGCTGGCAGAAGAAGTTCGTCAGCGATGGGGCGGATGGCAGAGGGCTCCGCGTTAGAGTCTTCATGCTCGACCTGTCCCTCCACAGCGAGAGCTCCATACTGCCGGGGACAGCACCCAAAGGTGGCCCAGGTAACCAAAGGGGAACGATCGGGGAGCTCCTGGAAGGGATTAGAGACTCGCTGAGGGCATAGCGGATTCCCCTATGCCCTCAGGGCGGTAATCGGAAACACATACACGTCATTCTCGGCATCATAGCGACAGAAGGGGGAGGTCGCCGTCACCACGGCCATGAACTCAGGGCGGGGATTGCGCGCCGCCGGGTTCGCGGCGACCTTCTTGCGTAGCCGGTTGAGATTTGCGATGCCATCCGGCACTTTCTCCTCCCCCAGCTTGATCTCGATGCCCGCCCAACGCCCATCCCTCAGCTCGATAATGGCGTCGACTTCAAGCCCGTCAGCATCAACTATCTGCTCATACTAGATTTTCGAGGTAATTCACACTCGATTTTCGAGGCATTTTGGACTCGATTATCGAGCGAGTTTGGATGCCGCGGATCACGAGCGTCGCGAGTGCTCTCCTGGGGCCACGGTCGCGTCGACCAGGTGCCGTCAGCCAACTCGCGGGGCTGTGGGTAGGCGGCCCCGCACCATATCAGAAGGCCTCGTCACGAGGCTACGGTCGGAGAGGCGCCGCCGTCATCAAAGACGTATTTCTTGATACGAAAGCCATCCACCCGCTGCCGACGAGCGAGGATAATCACACCAGAGAAGGAGGGGGTATCCATGCAATACATGTCGACGCTAATGAGCGCGCTCAGCACCATCCGGCAGTCCCTCGATGAGGTAAATTCCTACATTGAAGAGCTCTGGCAACAGGTCGATGAACTGGAGACGCGCCTCGGAGAAAGCGAATACGATGGTTGGCACGTCTCGCAGTGTGATCTCGACGTGGGAAAAGGAGATACCGGACTCCACGGGGATCTCCTCCTGCAGGCCCCAATCAAAGGAACAGACTGCTGCATCGAGATGAGATTCGAGGCTTCGGATTTGATCGATCAGGCCACCCTCGATGATCTTGATGATTTGGACAGCTATTCTCTCCAGAGTTATCTCTATCTTCCGACCCCCGTGCTTCGCTACGCAGATGGCTCCCTTGGCTGGACCCCGGGAAATACTCTGATGGGCGAACAGGTCATGGAGGCCATCGCCCGGTACGCCCCGCAGTTGGAGCGCGCCCACGAGGCCTTGCGCCGTTTCTTCCCTGGCGATCCCCGGCCCATAGGGAAGAAGTTAGGACCGGCGCCTTTCGACATCGGGGCCCTGAAGGGCCGTCACAACTCGTACTATCCGGCAGCCATAACAGTCAGAGAGGGAAACGTCTGGCAGCTGAATGCATTTGACGAGTTAAAATTCGGGCTCAGTGATCAGGTCCAGCCAACGCCACCAGACATCGCGCGAGACCTCGGCATCCGGGCCACCAGCGCCGTGCTCCCCTCTCATCCAGGCGTTGCACCTGCAGCCCCGGGCAGCCCCGAGGCCGACGACTCGGAGCCCAGAGCGCTCCTCTCGACTTATTATAATGGCGACAAAACCGCCTATCCGTTCGATTCCTTCGTCACGAGCGATCCCGAGGCAGGAGCTGCGTTCCTGCACGACCTCGTCAACGAGTACGACCGTCTTCTTGGGGAGCAGACGAAGGATAAATCCTAGAAGAGAGGGCTGCGGCTTATGCTAGAAAGCGGCAATCAATCTGCCCCAGCTTCTCTCGATCCCCAGGGAACGGACGAGGAGTGTATCCGGCGTTTCCTGCTGGACATCGGCTGCCTCGATCGCCTTTCGAAATGGACGAGGCGCTTCAACACGTTCGACGTCCTCGGCATCTCCCGGGTGGAGATCAGGCACAGCAATGCCCTTGCCTGGCTCATGGACCCCGAAGGGAACCACGGCCTGGGTGACCGGGTCATGCAGGGCTTCGTGCGCCACGTGGCAGAGTCCCTGCCCGACGCGGAGGCCTTCGATGACCTGCTCATGGACTGTCGCGACTTCGCGGTACTGCGCGAATGGCAGAGCATCGACATCCTAGCCGTCTCAGAAACCCAAAAATACGTCCTGTGCATCGAAAACAAGATCGGCACCGGGGAGCACGACAACCAGCTTGATAGGTATCGAAAGACAATCGAGCACGCCTACCCAGGCTTCCGCCGACGCTTCGTCTATCTCTCCCCGGAGGGTGCCGAAGCTTCAGACCCCGACACGTGGTTCCCGATGAGCTACGAGGACGTGCTGAGAATCATCGGATCGGCAACCGACGGGGCCGAGCTTGCCGAGGGACCGCGCATGCTCATCGACGACTACGTCGACACGATAAGGAGGGATGTCTTGGAGGACGAGGAGCTTGCGAGGGTCTGCAGGGACATATACGCGAGGCACCGACGGGCACTTGACCTGATCTACGAGAACCTGCCCGACGCGATCTCCGAGCTTGCAGATGCCTGCGTTAGGTGGGCCCGGGAGAAGCAGCGCTCCGGCGAGCTCATCTTGAATGAGGACAAATGTGTGAAGACCTGCACCCGCTTCACCACACCCGAGATGTCCCTGCTGTTGCCCGATGGCCCGGAAGCAAACAGCGGCTGGTCAACGGCCAACCATTACTTCTTCGAAATAGAGCGCGGGAGAGGCAGTGCTCGGGGAAACGCCAAGATGCGCATTAAATTGGCCCTCAATCATCAAGGGCTACCATCGGACCAGGAGGCAATTGCAGAGGCCATCAATGACCTTTACCCCACGAAGGGGTCGGCGAAGAAAGGGGCTAACTGGCTTTGGAGGGTGCACTGGAACTACTCCCAGAACAAGTCCTTTGAAGAGGGCTTTACGGACGGCGAGGTTTTCGCCTCCCTGGACAAAGCCCTGAGTCAGCTCAAAGCTTTCGAGCGCGACTTGTTCTCGAAGCTCCCCGAGGAGTACGCAGCCCGCGTCGCCGGAATCACCTTCTAGGGGTGGACTCGCCTGGGACTTTGCCATTGTGGTAGCCCCAGGCGAGCACGGGTACCGGCAAAAAGGCTCGTATATATACCCCCAGAATTGAAATAAAATGGAGAGTCCTATGGATAAACCAAAAACTATTAATGACTACTCAACTATAGTACGTAAATCAAAGAACGTCATCTTTCACGGGGCACCCGGCACCGGGAAGTCCTATCTCGCAAAACAGATAGCTGCAGACATCGTCAGCGACGGCACGTGCGAGAAATACGAGGACCTCACAAGCGAGCAAAAAGAAAGAATCGAGTTCGTGCAGTTTCACCCGAGCTATGACTACACCGACTTCGTCGAGGGCCTGCGCCCGATGGTGAACGACGACGGGTCTATGGGCTTCGAGCTGCGTGACGGCATCTTCAAGAGCTTTGTCGATCGCGCCCGAAAGAACTGGGAAGACTCGCACAAAGACGCGAACGAACTGGCAAAAGAGCGGTCCGCGCAGGAGGAGATGAGCTCGTTCTTTTCAAGCATTGAGCTGGGATCAACGCCTTTCAAGATAAAGACGGGAAAAGAATTCGTTATCACTGACGTAGGCGAACGACTCATCCATGTATTTATCCCTAACAACGCATCATCCAATCGAAAAACTCTATTCACATCTTACATTCCCAGGATGCTCGAGTCTGGTAAGGATTTCGAAGGACCCGGAGAAGTTGCCCTCTTCTTTGGGAAAAACCGTCAGAACAGCAGTTGGTCATATTATTGGGGCGTGTACCATGAGATATGCAAGCGCCGCGTGAAGCGGCAACACGCCGCGAGCACCTCATCCGGCACGATCCCTCAACTCGAGTCCTATGTCTTCATCATCGACGAGATTAACCGCGGGGAGATCTCGAAGATCTTCGGCGAGCTGTTCTTCTCGATCGACCCGGGCTATCGCGGTGAGTCGGGCGCGGTGTCGACCCAGTACTCCAACCTGCACGATGACTTGAGCGAGCGCTTCTACATCCCAGAGAACGTGTACATCATCGGCACGATGAACGACATCGACCGCTCCGTGGACAGCTTCGACTTCGCCATGCGCCGCAGGTTCCGCTTCATAGAGCTCGAAGCTGACAGCTGCCTGGATGCACTAAAGGGCTTGGATGCAAAGGAATATCAGGATGCCATTGATCGCATGAAATCCCTGAATAAGGCGATAAAAGACACCAGTGAGCTGGGTCGGAACTACCAGATAGGCGCAGCATACTTCAAGAAGTTGCAGGAACTCAAGCCCAATGAGCTCTGGGAGGACTACCTCGAGCCGCTGTTGAGGGACTACGTCCAGGGAATGCCCGACGCGGAAGAAGCCGTGGAGGGATTCAAGGCGGCATTCTCCTCCAAACAGAAGAAGCCCACCACAGGTGACAGCGGTGCATCCAATGAGAACTGAGGACAACTCCAGCAAAAAGAAGGAGGAGTTCCTAGACAGCATCCCTCACCTTGCGCAAGCAGTCGCGGACAGAACCCTCAGCCAGCTTGAGAAGGACGGCGTTTTTGTACTTCCGGAGGCGATAAGGAACGCCGAAGATCTTGAGGGGAATGCAGAGGTTCTCCAAAGCATAGACGGCAACTATCGCACAGGAAACGTGATGGGATTCCTCGGCCTAGGGGAGGAACGTCTCGTCATATCGTCGCGCTTCAGTGGCAAAGACGGGCGCGACAGCTTCCTGCAGTACATGATTGCCAGGGTGTTCGATCTTCCCAATATCATTGACCTGCCAACCGACGCCAGCCTGAGCGGAAACCTGTTTGACTACCTAGCCCTGTTGCTCCCCCGCTATCTGAAGCGAGCGATGCGAAAGGGCCCCTACAAGGAGTATGTTAGACGGCTGCACAACGACGCCAACGTACGCGGTGCGATAGACATTGCCAGGCACATCGCAAGCAATACTCCCTTCGTCGGCAAGATCGCCTATAGCCAAAGGGAGCTGTCCTACGACAATGACCTGATGGAGCTCGTGAGGCACACCATAGAGGTTGTCAGGGGAAGGACCTATGGCGAGGCTTTGCTCTCCAGAGCCAGAGATGAAGTGGCCCTTGTCAAAAAGCTGACACCCGGCTTCTCTCCCCGCGATACCCGACGCGTCATCGAGGCCAACAGAAAACATCCCGTGCGCCACGCCTACTACCGGGACTATCGATCACTACAGCGTCTCTGTCTTCTGATCTTGCAAAATAGAAAGCACCTGGTCGGGACGAGCGACCAGCAGATATATGGCGTGCTGTTCGACGGCGCGTGGCTCTGGGAAGAGTACGTGGCGACTCTAATGAGAGACGCCTTCTATCACCCAAAAAACAAGGGACGTGGGAAAGAGAGGAACGGCCAGCAGCTCTTCTGGGGCGAAGAAAGCAGAGAGAAGGGGCTAATCTTCCCGGACTTCATCGGCAGAGACAGTGAAGTCCGGGTGATCGCTGATGCGAAGTACAAACCGGCCAGCAACATATCAGGCCGCGACTACCAGCAGCTACTGGCTTATATGTTCCGCTTCGACGCGAAGACGGGCTACTATCTCTACCCATTCGCGCCGGAAAAAGAGAAAGCACAAGACGTGACCCTGCATCTGAACAGGGGAAGCACCTTCGAGGAGAACGTCGAAGCCCGGAAGGACATTGTCGTCAAGAAGCGCGGGCTGCAGATACCGTCGGGCGATTGCGACTTCAAAGAGTTCGCGAAGCGTATGCGGGAAAGCGAGGGGGAGTTCTTGGTATAACAAATCCGCCACGAGCATGATCTCGAGTGGGACCTTCTTCTGAGCATCGTCAGATGCCGCCCCGCGCATCCCCGGGTACCATCCCAATCTTGATGGCACCCGGGGATGGAGGGCCCATGCAGGGCATCAGGCCAGCCATCCTTGAGCGCCCTCCCAGGAACGCAGCCGCGCCGGCCAAACGCCGTCAGTCGTCTCGGCGGGGCAGCGGATAGGCGGCCTCCTCCAAGTCGTCAAGGGCCGTACTCAGCGCATCCAGGTCGCCGGAGCGCAGGGCCACGAGTACCGCCTGGGCAGCGGGCCGGCAATCGAGCCCACCAGGCATGTCATCCTCCTGGCCACGGGAGATCGCTTCCGCCTCGTCGAAGCACACGTCGATCACCGTGTCCTCGTGCTCGGCAAGCATCAGGAAGAGGGGCTTGCACCACGCACGAAGCTCAGCGTCGACGGTGGCCGAGGCCGGCAGGACCTCACCCGCCAGCTGGTGCAGCGCCTCGATGCTGCGCCGGCAGTCGGTGAGCCATTGTGGGTCGCAGGAAGGATCTTCCTCCGACAGAGCATAGCCGTTAGGACGAGCGGTCATCAGACGGCACCGCGCAAGGAACACCATCTCATCGCGATCCAGCTTCCTGCGAGGTGGAGCGGCACGTCTCGCCCCCTCCTCCTTCTCAGGAGGTTCGTCATTCGGGCCCTCGGCAGCGTCCCCATCGTCCTCATCCGAACACTCGTCATCGTCTTCCGAAGAGTCTGCGGGGTGTTCCCAATACTCGTCATAGTCAGGGCGGAACCCATCCTCCCACTTGCCTGCATCACCCGCCCCGGGGAACAGGTGGCCGCCCATGTCGTAGTTCCACGGAAACATGGTGCGATCGTACGCCACGAGCGCGTCCTCCACGGCTTGCTCGCTCCCCGCCTCAAGCGCCGCGAATATCGCGCGAGCGGGGTCTCCGTAGAAGCGATCGAACGACTTCTGGTAATCCTCGCCGTAGTCGTGGAAGCCGAGGATTTCGTTGGGAGCCAAGATCGTGTCACGGAAGATGAGCGGATGCTTCGCGTAGGCAGCGATCAGTAGGTCCTTCCAAGCGAGCATCTCTCCCTCCATGTCAAAGTTCTCGTCGCACGCAAATCGGTGTAGAGCCGCAAGACACTCGACAAGCCTCCGGCAAACCTTAGGCTCCGCGGCCTCTGCGCCCATGAGCACGCGATATGCCAGGCACTCAGACGCCCGGTTGCGGTAACGCATGGTGTCGGTATACCCTTCGGTCGCCACAACGTCGCTCGGACTAATGCGCCCGGCCCGCAGCAGCTCGGCGACATCGGGCCAGAGGGAGGCAGCGATCTCGTCGTAATCCCACTCGTGCAGGAACTCCATGCTCACGATGCACGCATAAGCAAGCGCCTCCTGATTCGTACGGATCTCGACGCCAGCGCCGAGTGTGCCTAGCTCCGGGAGCAGCCCGAACTCGCGACAGACCGCCAGCATCTCCTCAGCGCTTGCGTCATCGTGCACCCTCAGCACGCCCCGCTTGAGCGTCAGAAGATGCAGCGTCCCGTCGGGGTACACGCGAAACGCATTCGCACGCGACCTCAGGTAGCGCCTCCGGGTCAGAGCGTCGAGACCAGGCAGAAACGCGTCGATGCGCAGCTGCGCGGTCGGCATCGCAGACGAGAGCGGCACCATGCCCTCCCCGCGCGTTGCCCCCGCCGCTTCGAGCATATCAGGAAAGCGCAGCTCTTCCGGGAGCACCGCCTTCTGCACGTCAGGCAGCCAGTATCCGAGGCCCCACGTGAAGTCCCTCATGCGATGCTTACGAGCCCGAGGGCTCGGTGCATGCTCGCTAGGATCTTGGGCGGCATCCGGCTGCACATCTTGCGACGCATCGGGCGCTTTCGAGTCCGACACCGGGCTTGCCGGGTCCACGGAGCCTACAACCTCTGGGTGTTCGTCTTTCATCGGCACGTCGTCTCCTCTCTAGTCTTCCAAATACCCGACCATCTTCCGGGCCACGTCTTGCTCGGTTCCTCCTCGCCAGAGACATCTGGCTCATCCAATGGAGCCATTCCTGCATCGCAGCATGGGGCAGGCTGTCCTCTCCAGTGTTCCACGACGGCTTGGATCTCCCCCTGAGATTGGTAGCACCCCTGGACATGCCGCGGTTCCTCGTCTGGGCCTGGGAGCAAGAGCAGCATGTCCCCGAGCATCCGCAGAAGCTCCGCACCAGAACGTCCGATGAGGCGCTTAGATTCGACACTGTTATGCCGCTTGAGGGCGACGTGGCAGCTGAAGCCAGCGAGTATGGGTTCCGTAACGATGTCAGGGCGTGCCGATTGGCTGGACAGCACCAGATGTACGCCGGCGGTACGACCCAGCCGGGCAATCCGCACAATTGAGGTCTCGGCGTCTTCCTGAGCCGACATTATCAGGTCGGTCAGCTCGTCAACGACCATAACGATGCTGGGCAGGCGCTCCAGAGGGGAATCCCGCTCCCCGAGAGAGCCGCGGTCCACGAGATCGTTGTAGCCTCTCAAGTCGCGTACGCCAGCGTCGGCGAATACCTTGAGGCGCCGATCCATCTCGGCGACACACCACCTCAGCACAGAGACGGCCCAACGCGCGTCGGTAATCCGGGGCGCGAGAAGGTGGGGGATGCCGTCATAATCCCCAAGCTCGACCTTCTTAGGGTCCACCAAGATGAGGCGCACCTCATCAGGGGTCGCCCGCATAAGTATGGACGTGATAATCGACCTGAGCATAGTGGTTTTCCCCGCGGCAGTCGTGCCAGACACCAGGAGACTGCCCAGCTCAGCAAGATCAATGTGAACGGGCTTGCCGTCAAAGTCAAAGCCCACGGCGACGTCGAGCGGACCGCCGTCAACAAAGGGCAGCACGTCACCAAGTCGGACAGGCGACAGTTTCCCGGATAAACTGAGGTCCCGTGGCGCATACAAGCTCGACACGGTGGAGAGCAGGTGCGGTCCCGCCCCGCCCTTTTCCAGCAGGGAAGGATCCGGCAATACGTAGTGACTCATAAGAAATCTCCCTTCGAGAAATAGGTCAATACTCGCAGGGCGTCGGTCCGCCCCAGGTGGGTCGAAATGTGGCTCCGCAAAACAGAACCGCTACGCACACCAGCTTCCAAGGGCGTCCGAATCCCCAGCCGGCGCCACAAGGCGGAGTCCCTTGCGACGAGGAGCTTCGCGTGATGACCCTCCGGATGCGATAAACAGCCCGCCGTAGGTGGGTTCGGACCCGGGATCACCTGCACCACCCTCCACGAGAGACAGGCTGGGACCACTCACCCGAGCCCCGCCCGAGGGGCCCTCCCCAAGACCGGGACGCAGCACGTACCCAGCAGCGCCGTCCTCGTCCAGCGTCGCCTCCAACAAACCCGCCCGCGCAAGGCCCTCCAGCTCCCAGCCCGCCTCGGGTCTGCCGAGCCTGAAGGCGCGTGAGACATCGAACGCGGTGACGGGGCGAGCCTCGCTGGCCACATAGGCGAGGACTGCCAGCCCCATCCCTGATGCCGGCGTCTCATACATCCACTCCTGAATAGAAATGTTCATTGCTCCTCCTTTGCCGAATAGCTTGCGTTTCTTCTGTTGTGCATTCTCTAGTTATTACTATGTTGTTAGTCCAAATATATCACTCGCGCAAACTTGATGTCAATAGTCTCTACTGCTCACATAGACGTCATAACTTGTAAGCCTATAATGTCTTGCAGGGTTTCTGTCGCACGGTTAGGATAGCGTATGCAACTGTGGTTTCCGGTTACCTCATTCTTGAAGAAGGAAAAACGAGAAAGGAGCGCACATGTCCACACAACCAGGAACGGTCGTATCCGCGCCAGAGCGCCCTGTCAGCGAGTTTCACGCGACACTGCACTTCACAATCGAGCCGAACTGGGAGCACATGTCGCAGATCATATGTGCCGTCAACATGATAAGCGGCACTGTCCAATCAATCTATCCATCCGGCACCGAGCAGCTGCCCGATGGCTCTTGGGACCTCTCGTTTGTCGGCAGGCAGTCGACAAGCCTGGAGCGCAAGCCCAGCGACGCAGCGAAAGATGGCGACGACGAGAAGAAAGACGGCTCTGGAGAAACCCCCGTTGAGCAGCCCAGCGAGCAAGAGCTGCTCAACGAACGCCTCAAAACATACCTTGAGGAGACCTTCGCACAGCCCGTCGTTGTCACGTCGCTGCATCCAGGACTCGCAAACCTCGCCGATGTCGAACTCTGCTCGATATTGAACGACTGGCAGCGCAACAGCTACGGAGGGAGGATCAGCGCAGAAGAGCTCCGCCTTGGACGTCGACACACCGACGCAGACGCCTTCCTCACGACCGACACCGACACCGCCTACTTCACGCTCGACATGCTCTTCGATAAGGGACCAGACCTTGACACGCTCGCAACGTGTCTCAGCTACGCGAACGCCGTTTGGGGCAACGGCTTTCTCATCGGGCCGTATGACGCATCGCGCGAAGATGACGGTTCGCTGTGGATAAACTTCGTGGGCAGCATCAGGCCCCGGTTTGGCGATTATCGCTTTCGCAGGTCGGAAGCCGTAGCCACGTCCTGGATTGCCAAGACGGAAGAGCGCGTAAGCGACTTCTTCAAATGCGCCTGCCAGCTCAGCCCGCTTGAGGTGTCTCCCGACAAGCCCGAGAACATGAAGCTAATCCAAAAGCGCCCCAGGCGCAGGTTCTTTGGCCCAGAACCCATCACCAAGGAAGGCCTCGAGCGCCTGATCGATGCGAACAGCACGCAAGGTCAGGCAAGGTTCGACAGCCTCGTGGGAATGGGAGAGGTCAGGCGCCAGCTTGAGGAGATAGCCGCATACGCCGCAGGCTGCCCCACCGACCAGCGCCCCTGCCTGCACATGGCATTCCGCGGCAACCCCGGCACCGGCAAGACAACGATGGCGCGCATCTTCGCCGACCTGCTGCGCGAGCGCGGCGTCATCAAGAAGGACGCCCCGTTCGTCGAGACTGACCGCGAGTCGCTCGTCGGCCAATACGTGGGACAGACGGCCGTCAAGACAAAGCTCGTCGTCGAGGAGGCCCGCGGCGGCGTGCTGTTTATCGATGAGGCCTATGCGCTGGGAATGTACGAGGGCGGACATGACTTCGGCGAGGAGGCGCTCGCCACGCTCATCAAAGCCATGGAAGACAGCCGCGACGAGCTCGTCATCATCATGGCGGGCTACACAAAGCCGATGGACCAGATGATTTCGAAGAACCCAGGCCTGCGCGACCGCATCGGCTTCTACCTCGACTTCCCCGACTACACAGCGCCCGAGCTCACGCAGATCCTCGAGGGGATGGCCACCAAGGAGGGCTACGCGCTGGACGACGGCGCGCGCGGGGCGCTCACCGACTCGTTCGGCCGCATCCTCGCCGCTCACATGCCCGACTTCGCAAACGGCCGCGTGGCCCGCAAGGTCTACGAGCGGATGCGCATGCGCCAGGCAACGATGCACGAGACGAGCAAAGACATGGACGCGGACGTTGTGAGCTCCGTCTTCGCAGACCCCGACATCCGCGCGATGACCGGAAAGAAGTCCGGCAGCAGCATCACCGTCGGTTTCGCCGCATAAGCGCTCGGTAAGGGGCGCCGGGGTGCGAAATAAGCATTACTAATCGGATAGGATAGGAGGCTTGTCCATGCTAGACTCGTTAACACCTATATCGCTCTGTCCATCACCTCCCGTGGGAGGAAATGAGGCAGAGCACTCTCCCCGAAGGAGCCGCCTCGTGCGCATCTCCGACATACCCGGGTTGAGCGTCATCTCCGGACGCCACCCCACGCGCTATACGAAGAAGTCTTCCGCAGGAGATGCGCGAGACAGAGGCAGTTCGGCAGGGTCGGAGACCGAGCGCCCCGCGCACCCCGTCATCCGCCCAGCCGCCATAGCCGACGGCATCATCGACGTCGCCTCCCTCAGCGCACCAGACGGCTTCGAGGCGCCCGAGGCTGGGCCCTTCACGCAAGAGGGGGACGTCGTGCTCGAGACGTCACTGCCATTCGCGGCCGCCTATGTCGGACCGGGGGACGAGAGCCTGTTCGTGCCGAACACCTGCGTTTTGCTGCGCCTCGACGAGGAAGGACGCCGGCGCTACGACCCGCTGTACATCACTGGCTTCCTCAACCTGTCACTCACCAACGAGCTGCTTCGAGGCAGGGCCACAGGCCTGCGCGGCCTCGTCATGAACAACAGGCTCGTGGGCGAGATCGACATACCCGACGTGCCGATCGACGTGCAGCGCCGCATCGCAAGGCTTGTCGCGGCTCGTCAGAGCGAGGTACGCGCCCGCCGCCAGGTCGAGCGGACCGAGGAGCGTCTCGTGACGGCGGCTTATCTGAACTGTGATGAGGTGCGCACGGCGCTGGCCGGGGACAGCTCAGCGGGTGTCGAGCCCCAGGCCCGCGCCGACGCCCAAGCGAGGAGGGACTAGCCATGGAAGCCCCCACATCGATCGCCCGTGCGCTCGCCTTTCTGCGCCAGGGCAAGCCGTTCCCGCTGCGTCTCGAGGGCGGCGTGCTGCGGGCGGCGCATCTACTGTGCTTCCTGCGCTACGTCGAGGACAACGCCGCCGAGCTGGGGCTGCGCTTCGAGCCCACTGAGATGCTCTCATCTGTGGGCCCCGCCTACGGAACGGCGTTCTTCCCGCCCGAGAAGCTGGCCAGCCACGTGGGCGCAATCGCCGGCAGGCTCGGCATGGACGGGCGCGCATTTGCGGGATACGTCAACGCCATTGCGTCCGAAGACATGCGTGCAGCCCTCGGGCTGTTCGACCTCGCAGACGGCGATCTGAACCTGGCCACGCATCCCGAGGCCGGCGACGAGGCCAGCTCCCTGTTTGCGAGGGCAGGTCGCCTCGGACCTCTTACGGAATCGGCATCCTCGCATGTGACGGGGCTGCTCGTGGCCGGCATTGCGCGCAGACTCACCGTGGAAGCCGGCGGGACAGACTGCGTCGAGCCGCGGCAACCCAAGCGTAGGAAGGGGACAACCGCCCCGCAGGTCGTGCGCGTCGTCGACCCCATGTGCGGCCAGGGCGGTTTCCTCCACCAGAGCTGGGATGCCCTGCGCGAGGCACTGCCCTCGGCAGAGATCCAGCTGAGCGGATGGGACACCGACGCCACGGCCATCGCGTTGACCTCGATGCGCCTGCTGCTTGCGGGATACCGCGGGCCGTTCGCGGGAGTGCGCATCGCCAATCCTCTCGATACGCTAATGGAACTGGGCGGGCCCTACGACGTCGTCGTGTGCGAACCCCCATACGCGGTCGACGCGCCAGCAGGGACCGACCTCAAGTCGACCGACGGGGCATCCAACTGCCTGCGGCTTTCCGCGCGCCTGCTCAAAGGTGGCCACGGCGTCGGCATAGTCGCCACCTCGTCGCGCGCGCTCAGTGGCCCGGTCACGGCAATGCCGACCGAGATGGCAGACAGGCGGGGCGCGCTCGTGCGCAACGGGTGCCTGTACGCCTGCGTCGAGCTCACCCGGCGTCTGCCGACCACTCGGCTGAGCATAGACAGCACCGCACTCTGGGTGCTGCGCGGCACGGCCGACAGCGAGCCTGCCGCAGACAGCGAGCTCGTATTGCTCGCGCGTCTCGACGGCGACGGGCTCGAGCGCGAGCGGCCAGGCTTCTACGAGGGGCTGGTCGGTGACGAGCCCGAGCAGGAGCGCGAGGCTGGATGGCTTGTCGATCTGGTGGCCGAGAGGCGCGAACTGCCCTATCTGAGCGCGCGAGTCGCCGGGGAGCGCATCCTCGCGAGCGAGGAGCGTTCGCTGCGCCTGACAGACTACGTCCAGACGATGGACGTGGCCAGGCGCCTCGGAGCGGCCGGCGATCTCACCGCAGCCAGAGAGGAATACCGGCAGGCTCGCGTGCGACTCGAGCAGGCGCACGCCGAGTTCGACGCGGCCCTCGACGAGCTGGTCGCCGGACAGGACGGCACTGCGGGCAAGTAGCCGAGCGCACCGGACAACGGCGCGCGAGCGCCAACAAATCTAACTTGTAACTACCCCACATACACAGAGGGAGATATTCGCATGGACATCAACCAGCAGGGTGAGACTATCGTACGTATGGCGCAGGCAGTCCAGGAGGCACAGGAGGCCTTCGAGGAAGCGCAGAACGCATATCAGGCGAAAGTCGCCGCCATCGCTTCGGGATGCGCAGCTCACGGCCTGGACGGCTGGGCCCTCGACATAACGCCAACCGAGAAGTCGTTTGATCGGCTCGTCGAGACGTCGGCCTATCTCCCCGTCGGAGGCAGCGACTGGCAGATCCACGTCGACTTCCGCAACGGAGATGATTTTTCCCTGGCGCTCTACACCTCGAGCTCCGTGCTCCCCGTCTGGCAGCCACTCTTCGCAGCAGGCCTATACGCAGACGACGATCCCTCCGAGATAGGAGGCGTCGTTGCCCGCATGCAAGACGGCGTGCGGGTCGCCAGTCTCCTGTTTGACACCATGGTGCGGCGCGGATTCTCCAACGTCGGGGCCGGGAGCAATAGCCCAGGCTTCAGCGGCGCCCTGCTGCTCGCGCATAGCTATGTGTGCGATATTACGTACTCCGAAGACGCCGGATATCAGCTTGGCCTCATCATGAACGCATGGCAGGGTCTCAAGCATACGGAGGCCGAGGCGAAGCATCTCCTTCACGTCGGCGAGCAGCTGGTGCCGGCGGCAGTCGAGCAGGCGATGGCACACCATCCCGGCGTCTCCCTGGAGCAGGACGGCGAAGAGTCTCGAACCCGCGTCGACGAGACGGGAACGTCGATATCCGTCCCGTTCCCGACGTTCACCGCGACGGACCCCGAGGAGGCAGCTGAGTTCCTTAAGGAGCTCGCCACCGCTCACGATGCGCTGCTCTGCGCGGAGATACCGGCGGGGAAGTAGGACGGCGGGCACCGGGCGGGCAGGCCGGGGCTGGTCCTCGCGCGCATTTGGGTAGCCTGGTTTGCCCGCCGTTGCCGTACGTGGCGAATACCGGTGTCGGGATTGGCCATTTTGCGGCTAAAGCCGGCATCGGTATTCGCCATTTTTTGGCTGATCCCGATATCGGGAATCGCCAAAGGGGAGTTACCCTCCGCAGCAAGGGCGCAATCCCCGGCCGGGCCGTCGCCCCCTCTTCAAGCTGCATGCCGAGCGCGTTGAGGCGTAGCGGACGGGCAGGAGGCTTAGGTGTCATGCGCGGGGGCGGGCCCACGCCTACGGGGGACGGCAGGGGCGGGACATAAGATGCGGAACGTCAGCGCGCACCAGGGCACAAATCGCGGTTGTGCGCGATCTTGCAAAACGACGGCTCAAAAATGGGCGCGGATTTCGGATGTGCTAGGTTTGCGGAGCTTACTGCAGCTACGGTGAGTGTCGCCATTTGAAGAAACCGCAGGTAGACGAGCTACGGACAGTACACTGGCCACGAGACGAACGCCAGATCGCCGCGCAAACCTCGCATAGCCGTCAATCGTGCCCATTTCCAGCCCTCAGTTTTACAAAACCCCGCACAACCGAAAGAAACGCCCCATAAGCGAGGACAGACACCGCCGTGTACCACCCGCGCCGCGGCTGTCCGTAAGGATACTCGGAAACCCTCGCCCATTATGGGCAAGATAATTATTGGCATGCCAATAATAGAGAGAGGCCCGAGCGCCCCGAGAGTCCTTGGCACAGTTGGTTGGCACGAAAGGCGTATTCCACGTCACAACAGAAAATCCCGGGCGCAAATTAAAGGCAGACAATACGAGAGTAACCAGCCAAAAGGCTTTGCGAGGGGATGCCACCACCAGAAGTGGCACGCTACCCAAGAAAGGATCCGCCATGCCAATTCCCGAGCAGGTGAAGTTTCATCAGGTCGTCTTGCGCTCGCTGCAGTATGGCGGGGAGCTCACACTCAAAGAGGTCCAAAACTACGTTGCCGCCGAGTTCGATCTCACCGCCGCCGATAAGAAGTACCGCACAAAAGGCGGCAACGTTGTCTATGCCATGAGGATCAGCTCGTCGCTCTCGCTGCTCAAAGAGGCCGGCTTCATCACGTCGCCGCGGCGATCGGTATATACGATCCTCCCCTCCGGCAGAAACGTGCTCAACATCGAACTCACGCCGGAGTCCTTCTATAAGCGCGCCCAAGAAGAAGCCGAGAATATCAAGAACGGTCTCGTTTACAGTCCCCGAGCGACCTCATGCGACGTCGTCGAAGTCACGCCAGAGAAGCAGATCTTCGTCGCCGCTCGCAGGCAGCGGGAAGAGCTCTCCCGCAACTTGCTCGACGCCATCATGGGCATTCCGAGTCCTGAGGGCAATTACTTCTTCGAAAAGCTTGTAACCGACTTGCTCGTCAACATGGGCTATGGCGAAGGCCAGGCAACCCAGGCATCAAACGACCGTGGGATAGACGGTATCATCAAGACCGATCCCCTCGGCTTCAACCCCGTCTACATTCAAGCCAAGCGCTATGCGGCCGACAACAAGGTTGATCGTCCAACTATCCAGTCCTTTGCCGGGGCGCTTGGAGCCGTATCGCGCGGCGCCTTCATCACGACGTCTTCCTTTACGCCGGCAGCCGTCGAGTACGCGCGAACCTACCCGCACGCCGACATTGTGCTCATTGACGGCGCGAGACTCACAAGCCTCATGATCACGTACAACCTGGGCGTATCCATCAGCGAGACCATCCAAATCAAGCACATCGACACAGACTATTTCATGCAAGCGATGGGAGAACGAGAGTAGAAAACAAGCTTCCAGTCAAAGGCATTTCTACTGGACGAAGCGCCTCGCTATTCCAAAGCGCACCGGGGAGTCGAGAAACACTCGGCTCCCCGGCCACGAGGCTGCAGATGACCCAAAAGGATCGATCTTATGAGGTCATCTCGATGTAACGGTCAAACAGGATCTGTAGGCGCTCGCCATTTGACTTGCATGGTTTGCGCGCACCGAACGCCACGTCGACCACCTTATCGAGTTCAGCATGCGCCTTTCTCAGGTCCGCCGGCATGAATGTTGGGTCATAGAGGTCCGCAAGCGATTGTCCCGGGTGATTCGCTCGAGCAGCAAGAACAGTCTTGCCGGCATCGATCACGCGCTGGCGAGTCTCGCCATCGAGTGTGGGCAGAGGCAGGTTGTTCCAAACGACGGTGTTGCTGAATCGATAGTCCGACTTGATGCGACCGCCTATCGCATCTTGCCAGGTCATGAACATCGACGACTCGATAATGGCGAAACTAAAACCATCGGGGTCAAGACACGTATAGATATTATTGCCCGCGATAATATCAGGAAAATACCAGTCGCAAGTAGAGTATTCGCGCCGGCCGCTAAACACACTCGGAATGGCAAGATACTGCGTGTCAGGCTGATGGTTTTCATCGAAAAGCCAGGCCGTCGATGCCTTCTGACGTGTAACCGCCTTCTTGCTCAGCAGTCGCATCTCTCGAACAGCTTCAACCCGGTCGGCGATAAACTTCAAACGCTTCATATCACTCGGCTTGGCATCCACCAGCCACAAACACCAGCGATCGATACCATTGATGAGCTCCCTTCCCATACGGAAGGGGCGAACATACGGAGCAACCGCGGGATCGGCCATGGCCTCATCGTAAGAGGCCCGATCATTAATGATGAGATGCCCACCGTCAGTCGGCTTCGACCCGAAAGAAGCCGGAGCAAGCTCGGGGCTCAACGGCTTCGATCGCTTCCTGACAAAGATGTTCGGACCGTCGATGAGGTAGCCGTTAATGTTTTTGGCAGCATGCTCAACTGGATCGCCGTTGATGTCGGCGTACTCGAAAAGTCGGGGCTTGACCTTATCGTCCTGGGTCATCCCGACGATGATCACATGGACGTGCGCGAGGTCATCGGACTGCGCATCCCACGCAAATGTGCGATGGGCAAACGCGATGCGCCAGCCTTCTGCGAAGAGGGGTTCGAACAGCATCGGCACCGGCTGCCCCTGGCATACGCTGTTCGTTGAAACGAATGCAAACGCAGGGAGCGTCGAGCGTCGAGCGTCGAGCGTCGAGCGTCGAGCGTCGAGCGTCGAGCGTCGAGCGTCGAGCGTCGAGCGTCGAGGAATTCTGCAGCCTTCCAGTGCCAGGCAGTCGCGTAATCGAGATATCCGTCGTAATGCTCGCCAAACACATGTCTCATGTCGGACTTTTGCTCATCGCTCATGAGGTACTGGCCCACAAACGGCGGGTTGCCCATCACGTAGCTGCACCTCTCGGCAGGCACAACATCGTTCCAATCTATACGCAGGGCATTCGCTTGCACAATACACCCGTAGTCCCTCAGGGGGAGTTCGTCATACACGCGCTGGACGATCTTTGCCGTGTCGGCATCCGCCTGCTTCTCGGCAATCCACAGGGCCGTCCGCGCCACGCAGCACGCAAAGTCGTTAATCTCGATACCGTGGAAGTTCGCGAGGCTCACCCGGACGGGAGACTCCTCGATCTCCTCGAAGGCAAAGTGCGCATACTGGTCCTTCTGCTGCTCCTGCAAAATCCTGTTCTCAAGCCTCCTGAGCTCGAGATACGTCTCTGTGAGGAAGTTGCCCGATCCACAGGCCGGATCAAGAAAAGACAGCGAGGCGAGCTTGTCGTGGAACTCGTTGAGCGCCTTCGTCCTCGCGCCTCCCGCTTCTGGCTTTTGCAGAATAGCGGAGAGCTCAGCCTTGAGACCGTCGAGAAACAACGGGTCGATAAGCCGGTGAATGTTCTTGGGACTCGTGTAGTGCATGCCACCTGACCTGCGGCTGTCGTGCGACAGCGCACCCTCGAATATGGAGCCAAAGACCGTCGGCGACACACCTGACCAGTCAAACTCCTGGCACCCCTTGACAACCAGGATCGTGCGCAGCTCCTCGCTAATAGTCGGAATCTGCACCTTCTCGGCGAACAGCCCGCCATCCATGTAGGGGAAGTCCTTGTAGGGACCAGACTTGAGATCAAACGGGTCGCGCTCGTCATCGGGCGTATCCAGCCACACGAACAAATCCGCCAGAGCCTTACGCATACGCCCCGCCGGCGTGTCCCTCAGGAAGTTGCGGAAGGCGTTCGAGGGAATCAGCCCATTAGCATCTTCGCAGAACATCAGAAACATCAAACGCGTGCAGATAACCGAGAGCGCATGGTGAACATCGGGGTCATCGGGGTCCATGAGCGTAGCGAACGACGCAGCAAGCTCGTCGTGCACCTTTCCCATGATCTCTCCTGCCCGCACGGAGACCTCATGCGAGAGGGCCACTGTCCCGGAGCCGCCCACAAGAAACTCAAGGGCGCCGAGGTTGCGAGGCAGCTCGCCGAGCGCAATCTCGACAGCCGGGCCCCTCAGGCACATCGGGTCCATGTTGCGGTCGTAGATGCGCAGCGTCGAGAAGTTGCACGTCATGACCCACCGAGGCTGCTCATTGAACGGCAGGGCCTCCACGTAGCCCATGCACTGTTCGACGGGCGTCACCATACGGCCCTGGCGCATTTCGGGCTTGTCAAGGTCAATGCCAGCGCTCTTCTGCTCGCACAGCGCAAGCGCGCCCTTGCCATCCGGGCGCTTTACGGTAACGTCGGCAAAGCCCTTGGAGCTTCCCGCCGCCGTGTCGACTCGATCCTCGAACTCCAGGCGTCTCAGCGCGGCCTCATCCCCTAAGACGTTCTGGAGCAAATCGATCCAAAACTTGTGAGTCTCTCCTTTCTCGTCGCCACGGCCCGACCAATACTTGACGAACTCTTCCGCCGCCTGCCGGCTCGCTTTTGGCATAGATCTCCTTTCTCGATGGCGAAGCCTCCACCCGTCCAATTATCACACCGCAGAGCCAGGTCACCAGGGCGGGAAAATGCCCGCCTCGAGCTATGCCAGCCGTTTGAACAGAGCGCGCCACAATTCACGCATTGATGTGCCCCCCGCTCGCATTGAGGACGAAATCCATATCAGTACCTGCTATTGAGGTTACCCATCGTCGGAAGGTTTATCGGAGCAGGTAACCCGCCTCTCACTCCAGCCCGTGCGCACGACGCCACTCGGGGTTGAGCGGCGTTGGGAGCGCCTCGAGGGCGGCCTCGACGCTGGAAGCAGCCTCGGGCACAGGCCCCGCCTCGCCCGCGGCCTCGCGCTCGGCCTTGCGGCGCTTAGCCTCCGTGAGCGAGACGTAGCTCGTGTGCCGGGAGCGTGCCATCGCCTCCTGCCACGACCGGGGCGGCCTGGAAAACGTCTTCTTCTCGCCGTCGACAATGATGTAGTCGTCGTTTGAATCCGGGAAGGCAAACTGCCCGTTCTCTTTCTGATCAGCCATCGCCATTCTCCTCTCGCCATGGGCGCCCCTCGGCGTCCTTCGGTTGCTAACAGCATAGTACTATCCATCTAGTACATCAACTGTTGACAACAAGCAAGTCCTATGCGTATAGTTATCTCGGCGCCATTCACAGGCGTCAGACACTCACCACGCAGGCCATGCGCATCGAGCGCAGGGGCCTCGCACCCACAGACATGGAGACTCATACAGTCGCACCGCAGCCCAAGTCCACCACCCCCGACCAGCATTCGAGCGCAGACGGCACGCCCTTCGCTTACGGCATCCCCAGATCCCTCGACTGGCGCTCCCGAATTGACAAAGACTCCCCGCTGGCCATCGATCCGAACCAACCCGTCGAATACGCCGTAGTTTGGCGGACTTTCAACCTCAAGCCAGGCCCCTCTTCCCAAACGAAGGCACGCACAAGCGACGAGAAGGAAGGGAAGAGCCCCCTACCTTCGGCGCTCCGCTTTCCCTCCATGCTCATGGAGACTCGCGTCCCCAACCGCATCCCCATGCCACTCGAAGAGGCAATCGTCCGCGCTCAGCGCGGCATTGACGAGGCGCTTCCGGACATCTCAGACGACGCACGCGAGGACTTTCTCGCCGACCACAGGCTGCTCCTCCTCGCGCTCGTGCCCAGCGAACGCGTCCGGGCCGTCGAGCTCAAGGGCGGCAGGCTCGCCGAGGTCCCGCTCCCCACTCCCGACGCGTTGTGGGAGCTGGCCCAACCCTGGGAAAACGAGCTGAGGCCAATCAGCCTCATGAGCGGCATCCCCGGCGGCCTCACGAGCGAGGAGGCCCTCGCCTATCTCCACATAGCAAGCGGCGATACCGAGTTCACCGACGAGTGGTATGCCCAGACATGGGCCGAGGTACGCGAGCTGCTGCACGCCGGGACGATCGGCGTCCCCGACGTCATGGCAACGGCCGTCTGCACGATCGTCGCCGACGGGCGCGACCGACCGGGAGAGTGCCGGGCCTTCCACGAGCTCGTCACACGCCAGCTCGCCGAGCCCCACTGGGCTGACATGGAAGTCGACCTCGTGTCCTCCCTGCACCGCACCGCCCGCCCCGGCCCCCGCGACACCGTACGCGACGCCCTCGCCTGGATCGCCCCACTCACCGAGCTCATGGCCGAGCCCCCGTATTACGAGATCCTATGGAACACCATCGAGGCGGAAGCCGAGATGATGGGCATCCACGACCCCTATGAGTTCGAGCACGCCAACTGGAGGCAGGCACGCGCCGTCATTCGCGCGCTCGACGCAGGGGACGTGGACGCCGTCAGGCAGGCTCTCGACGCCTACGAGCGGGAGGCGTCATGGTCTGACAGGGGCGACGGCTGGGCGGAGCGCCCCAAAGACCCCAAGAGCCCCGATGCCCCGCTGGACTGGCTGCTCACCCGCGAGGCGGCGGACAAGCGCGAGGGGATGCCGGAGGGCCCCGTGCTCCCCGACAACTGGAATACGCTGGGGATGCCGCCGAGCCTGTGGTTTCCCGAGGCACTCGACCGTCATCTCCCCGATGGCGACGACCTCCCCAGCCAGGGCGATCTTGAGCGCGCCCTAGCAGGAGCCCAGCGCGACATCGACGAGGGGCTCGAAACGGCAGACGAGGTGGTGCGTCGTCGCTACATGGCGAGCCGGGCACGCCTGCGCGTCGTCGTCAGCGACGGGAGCCTTCAGCTGGTCACGCTGGAGAAGGGCCAGCTGCGTCTGGCGGACACCGAGGACGCCAGACAGACTTTGGATGCCTGCCGCGCCTTTGGGCTGCTTCCTCCAGACGAGCCAAACGAACCGGATCAGATAACGACCGGCCAGGAGGCGATGGCGTACTGCCACCTCCTCAGCACTCACATGCGAAGGGGCAAGCGAGCAGAACGCATACGCGCGGGGCTGTGGCCCCCCGTCGCCGCCCTCATGCGCTCTGGGCAGATCGGCGCGGCGGACGTCTTTGCGACGCGGGGAGGCTCACTGGAGATGGCCGGGCGCGACCGTGCGGCGGAATGCCTCGCGTTCCATCGGCTCGTGAAAGAGCGGGGACTCGAGTTCGAGCAGGCCATTGACATCGTGGAGGTCATCGTCGCGCTGCACCTGCACGTCGCCGAGGAGCACTACCCGCTCGTAGACGAGGCGCTCGCCTGGGCAGGCCTCATCACGAAGGCAAACGAGCACTACAACGCGACCCTGGCCTATGCTCAACTGGCTGCGGAGTGCATCGACCAGTACCGCCCCCTACCGCCCATGGACGGGCCGGAGCCCGCCCCCGACGACCCGCGCCCCTCGTACTTCGCCGTGTACGCCCGCGCGGCGCTCGACGCCTTGGCAGCTGGGGATTTTTCCGCACTCGAGCGAGCGCTCCTCGACTGGCGCGACGTGTTCTCGCCTCTGAGCGTCGCTCGCTACATGCGCGACCCCGACCAGCAGGCGGAGATCGACGCAAGGGTAGCCGAGCAAGAACAGGAGACGAAGGATACCCCGGACGAAGGGGACAAGACCGCTTCGCAGTCTGAGGCCGACGACGAGGGGAAGGGCACGGCCCCCTCTCAGCGATGAGTGCCCGCATACCGTGGGGTGAGCGGCCCGAAACCGACGTGCAGCTCACCGCCGGGGACGCCCGCGCCGTCATAGCCGCGTACGCAGAGGCGAGGGAGGCGCGCGACCAGAGCTGGTTGCGATCGGGAGCCGCCTGCGAGCGGCGTCGCATCTGGGATTACACGGAAGGCCTTCTCGACCAGCTCGACAAGCACCTCTCGAACGAGGAGGGCCGGCTCACCCAGGACGGCCTGGAGCGCATCGCTCGCACAGCGCTCCCCGATGGCTACCCAGCGCTCCTCGTGGACGCGCAGCGCATCCCCCTGATACGACGGGCCGGGGACCTCGAGTTCTTCTGTCTGCTGCTCTCGTGCGGGGAGGTTAACTCCATCAGCATAGCGTGGCATTGCGCCGACTGTTTCCTGGGCATTCCCAGCCTGGGAGCCCTGTCGACGCGCAACATCGACGAGGTAGGCGTCGACCTCTCGTTCGTTCGTGACGAATTCCCCTGCGGCATGCTGCTGAGCGGGGCCAGGCTCGGCATCGACGCCCTGCGCCGGGAAGACCCCACCTTCCTGAGGTCTGTGGGTCCGCTCTCGACGGACGACTGGAACAGCATCCGGTGCGCCCTTGGCGACGTATATCACCTGCGCCTCGCACGCGTGTACCACAGCCGGCTCGACCAGTGGGCAAACGGAGACCGCGACGCTTGCGCTGAGCTCGTGCGCCCCAGCACAGATACCTCGGCGGGGCAGAGCGCAGCTGTCATGGCCCTTTGCCACCGCTTGATACGCCGGTATGCGACAGGACAAGGAATGGTCGAGCTGGCGCCCGAGGAAGAGGGGCCCGACGATGCGGCAAGCCTGCTGAGAATGGTCGGCGACGCGCTCATCGAGGCCGGCTACAGCACCTCCTACTACGATCCCGAGAGTGGGGAGTTTTCTTAACGATGGACACGGATACGAAGACAGCGGCCACGCGCAGCGCATCAGGCAGATCGGCAGGCTCCAGCCTCATCCTCGCCATGTTGGAGTCACCCGCAAACGGGAACGCTCCTGGGCTCTCAGAACACGTCCCCTGGCAGGACGCCCTCAGCGTCATCCGCGAGCACGCAAGCACGAAGCGGCACTGGGCTAACATGCGCGAACGCTACGGGATCAAGCAGCCCCCACAAGCAGAGCTCCCCCATCACCGGCGTGGATCCGGCAGGGGAATCCCCTTCGAGAGAGAGCCCTTGGAGAGCGTCGATCGGCGTGTGGCCTCGTTCCACTCGACTCTGGTTGCGCGTGCCCTTCCATGCATCGCGAGGCTCAAGCCGGGGGACTATCCCGACGAGCTTATCAACGCAGGGACAGTCCCTCCCGAGCGCCGGGCCGGCGGTCTTGCCAGCGAGTGCCTAGCGTCCGACACGCTCTGGGGCCGTCGAGAGGACGATCCCCTCGTCGTACATGACGTGGCGTGGGGAATCGTCCGGCAGTGCGTCGAGAGCTTCCTGGGCGTCCCCGGTTATCGCGTCTGGCGCAGCAAGTCGAACAGCGAGCCGTGGGTCGTGGGGCTCACTCTCGTGAGTGGGAACAGCCCCCACAACAGGGCGCTGGACGACGAAGCCCTAGGCATACAGGCGGCCCGCGAGGAAAAGCCGGAGCGTTTCGTGGACGACCGAGATTACGGGGAGCTCAGCGTGGATGACTGGAACGAGATCCGGCAGTCGCTCGCGGGGCTGCTGCACGCACGCCTGCTTGCCCGCTCCGTCGAAAAGCTGGAGGTCATCAGCGAGAACCGGGACGCCCCGGGAGACATCGAAATCCGGGCAGACAGGCCCGACAGCACCGCAGCCCTCAATCGGGGTGTCATGGCGATATGCCAGCAAACCATCATGTCCTATCTCGGCGTGGAGACGTCTCGAGCGCTTCTGAGCGGAGAGTGCGGCCTCGCCTGGATACGAGATGCGGTGCGGGACATACGTTCAGGCCTCGTGGAACTTGGCTATGCCACAGAGTCCGTTGGAGTCCACCAGTACGGCTGGATCTAGCCTCCCCAAAGAAAGGAGAGCAAAAAATGACCACCGATGCACATGAGCAATGGGTGCCGGAGGTATTCACGCCCACCGGTGATCCACGCGCCGAGGATACGCTTGCGCTCACTCCCGAGGAGGCCCGCCGACTCATCGGGATATACGCCGAGGGCAAGCGCGACCTGATCAGGAGAGGCGTCGAGGCGACGCAACCGGCCTGGAAGGAAGAGGGGCCGTGCAGTGACATCCTCGACGACTACTTCGATGCCGCCCATCGGGATGCTTCCGCCGCGCGGCTCCGCGCCGGGGAGCTGATCGCACGCCTGCCCATCGGGGCATATCCGCGCGAGCTTGTCGACAGCGAGCACATCTCGGTGTCGCGTCGGTCGAGCAGCCTTGAAAGCGCGGCCTATGCCGCCAGTTGGGACCTCGGGAGATACCTCAGTGGCCCCATGCTGTACGGGGCCGCAGAGCAACTGGCACAGGCGTGCGTCCGCATCTTTCTCGGCATCCCCTTCATGGTGCAGGGCGGCGGATCCGTCGCCGCGCCGGGAACGCCCACCTTTATGGTGCACGACGACGGCAACGAAGGCTACGCGATACCCATCGACGACTGGCAGCTCGGGCTCGCAGCTCCGCCCGGCGAGGTACCGCCCCTTGAGCAGGAGGGGCTTCCCGAGCTGCTTGACAGCGCGGACATCGACCGGATCCGTGAGGCCCTGGGCTACAGGCTCCACTCCCAGCTCGTCGTCTGGTACGTGGCACGCCTCGAGCGGCTCGTCAGCGAAGGAAGCGGCTCGGGTGGTCCCCTGTCGTGGTCATCAGAGGAGGGGCTCGTCACCTGCGACCCGCGCACCAGCGAGGGCCAGGCGGCCGGTGTCATGGAGATATGCCACGGTATCATCGCGGCGTTTCACCGCGACCAGGAGCATCTCGCGACCGCCTTCGGAGAAGAGGTAGCCCTCTGGCTGGCCGCGCAGGAGCGAACCGTCGGCGAGGGACTTATCAGGGCAGGGCGTCCGTCCAATGACTACGACATCCCGACGGGGACCTACGGCATCTGTCGGCCGGGATATTGTGAGGTCATGAGGAGCGAGGGGCATCCGCTGCCTGGGGCAACGCCCGAGCAGCGCGAAGAGGAGGCCCAGAAGCGAGACAACGCCCGCATCGACCGGGACAACGCCGAGGCCGAGCACCTATACGAGCTCTCGAGGCGACTCGAGTATGAGCCGCTCGACCTCAGCGACCTCGAATACGAGGACGAAGACGAGGCCTAGAAGCCAAGGGGCCGCGGGCAACGCAGTATAACGACATGCGTACCGCCCGCGGCCCCAATCTTCTCTTCCTACGACTCGCTATCCTCGACCGGCAATGCGCCCTTCTTGCGGCACCGCGCGATAACGGTAGCACGCAGTAGGGGCAGGTCGTCAGGCCCAAAGGAGTAGGGCACGACCTGAGGCTCGTTGGGCGCCAGAGGATCGCGTTGTTCGACACGGACAAAACGCAGGTCAACGCCGGAGAAGCCAGCCTCGAGCACCGCGAGGGCGTAGCACTGCGCCTGAAGCAGGCGCTTGTCGTGCAGGGCCTCCGGCGTCTCGTCAGCGGTGCCGCCCGTCTTGTAATCCACGACAAGAGCGCGCTGGGCAGCGCGGGGCAGCGCCGGGTCGAAGCACAGCAGGTCGATAGATCCCTCGAGGTAGGCCCGTCCCTCACCGACCCCCGGGCCACCGTCGACCTCCCCAACGCGCAGGCACAGCGGGGCCTCTCCCTGCGTACGCGGGTAGGCATACGCCTCGCGCGCCACCTGGGAGCCCGCCCAGAGCGTCACAGCGTCGCGCAGGCGCCCGAGCTGGCCAGGCGTGGGATCGGACACGTCGAATGCGGACAGGCAGGCACGCAGGCGACCGTCGGAGGGCAGGGTGGGCAAGCCGGTCGCAGAATCAACCGCTCCGGCGTCGTGGCAGGCAGCCATCCACTGGGCTGCGAGGTGAAATGCCGAGCCGAACGACGTCGGCACAGCCCACGCGTCACCGAGCGCGACCTTGGGACTCACGGCAGGAGCCGAAACATCGGGCAGAGTGAGGGACGTGCCCACCTCATCAGAGCCGGCGTCTTCCGTCGCGTCAAGCGCATCGGGCTTGCCAGCCGACGAGGCGTCATCAGGGTCGCTCGCCCCAGCGTGCCCGTCGGCAAGCGACGAGTACGACACCATGCCCGCGCGCGACGGGTCGAAGCGCACAGCCAGGGGCTCGCGGGTAGAACGGTCCTCAAACACGGGGACCGTCAAGCGTTCGGGTTGGCCCGAGGCCTCCCCGTCGCCGTCCTTCAGCCCGAGCGCCTCCCGGTCCTCGCGCGTCATGCGAGCACAGTAGTCATCGACCAGCTCCTCGCAGGGAGCGCCGTTCTCGTCCCTCAGGGCATCGAGTACGTAGCGTTTGGCCTCGTCGCCTGTGCCCTGCTTCTTACACTCGATGCGCTCACACGTCACGCGCGCACCCAGCTCCCCCTCCACGGGATAGCCCTCGGGACTCGTCGCGAGGTCGCCGTCCCCGCCGACGAGGGCGAGACGGATGTCCTCGAAGGCCTCGGATTTGTACCCCGTAGCGTCCTTCGCTTTCGCGGGAGCCGCGGCAATGATCAGCGCCTCACGAGCGCGCGTGACACCCACGTAGAGCTTACGCCGCAGCTCGCCAAGCTCTGCCTCGCCAAAAGTGCTGATAACGCCCTCCGTGTACCTGAGCAGGTTCCCCGGCTTGAGGAGGTCGCCCGCCTCAAGGTCGCCGACACTTAGCCCCGTCGGCTTCACGGCAACGTGGAGACGTCCCGCATGAGTAGCTAGAAAGACCTTGGCTTTGCTAGAATCCCAGCAATCGTAGCAGTCGGCCAGGGCCACGATGGGGAACTCGAGCCCCTTGGACGCGTGGATCGTCATGATACGCACGGCGTCCTGTCCCCTGAGGTTCAGTGCCCCGGGCCCCTCCTTCATGCCTTCCTTGAAGCGCTCACGCAGCGTGGCAGCGATCGACGCGGTTGACGCCCCCTGCTGGGGATCCGTCTCGATCTCTTCCACCATACGCAGTGCCTTGAACACGTTGCCGGCACGTGCCACGCCCACGGCGCCGCCCGCCTCGAGGCGATCGAGCCACCCAGATGTCAGGATGGCGTCGCGCAGCACGACAGAGAGGGGCTCTCTGCGGATCCGCCCCACGGCGCTCACAAGGGTCTGCGCCGCAAGCGACTCCCGGGGGGTGGGAAGCCCAACGCCCTCGGGCAGATCGTCGACACCGTGGGCGATGGCGCAAAGGCCGCCCCACAGACTCTTTGAGCCCGCCGAGGCACAGGAGGCCACGTGCGTAAGCTCCGCCAGCGAGAGCCCGAACATGCCGCCAACAAGGACCGTCCCGAGCGCCCCCGCATCGTTGCTACCCCATCCATCGGACTCTGTAGCAGAGGAGGCGTCATAGGGATTGGCAACGGCGCCGGCAAGGGCGCAGACCTCGCGCGCCTCGAGTCTGCGGGTAAACGTCGAGCCGCCTGACACAACACACGGGATACCACGTGCGAGCAGTGCGTCAACGAACGTCTGGGCATTCGTCATCTTGCCGAGCAGGATGACCATGTCAGCCCAGGAACGGTTCTCAGAGCCGTCCTCGTGGAGCGCGATGAAGCGACGGGCAATCCCCTCGGCGAGAACGCACCGGGCAGGGTCGACGTCGACCGACGGTAGCGGCACGGATACGATGTCGACGCGGGGGCATCCTGCCGTGAAGGGGTTCTTTGCCTCGTGCTCGGCAACGGGAACGTACTCAAGGGGCAGGAACATGCCGTCGTAGCCCTTGAACGCGCGGGAGAACACCTGATTTGCGAATTCGATGATCTCGCCGTGCGAGCGGAAGTTCGTCTCCAGGCGGGCGCACTTCGCTCCGATGTCGCCCATCTCTTTGCGGTGGTCCTGGTAGACCTCGATGTCTGCCCCGCGAAAGCCGTAGATACTCTGCTGGGCGTCACCCACCGTGCACAGGCGCCTGAGGTTATCCGACAGCAGGCGAACGATCTCCACCTGCATTTGATTCGTGTCCTGGAACTCGTCGACCATCACAAGGCGGAACTTGTCGCGGTACTCGCGGGCGACGGCCCCGTCCTTCTCCCGCAGGGCTCTGAGCGCGCAGCGCAGGAGATCGTCCTGGTCAAGGGCGCGCATGGCCCGCTTTGCCGCCGCGTAGCCCGACCACACGCCGCGAGCGAGCTTGAGGAGCTCGTCGCGCGCAGGGGCAACTTTATAGACAGAACGCTCGGCCTTGAGACGGCTGATGGAGGCTTCCAGCTCCCCCTGAGCCTCTTTTCCAGCCTCCGCCTGCTCGCCTTTATTCCGAATATTCATTTTGCACTTGAACTTGTCGAGGATAATATCCAGCGTCTCCTCCGCAGAGGAGTCCCCGTTCTCCGCGACAAACCTCTCAAGCGCGGGAATACCCGACGTGTCGCTGCCCACGCGCTCTCGTACCGTGTCTGCCCACTTCTGCGCACAGCCCTCAGCCGCCCGTTCCATGGCCCGCATGGCCTCGATGGCATCGCGAGCGATCTCCGAGGCGGGCCGAGGAGCCGGACCAGCCTCGATGGCGTTGGGCCCATCTGCGAAGCTGGCAACCTTGTCGAGTATGTCCCTTACGTTCCCGCGGATGTCTCCCGCCTTGTCATCAAATAGGCCGAACAGGTCGGGGTACTGTTCCGCCCGAATGGCGTCGTTGAACGCTGCGTCGAGCAGCAGCTCCCTTGTGTGGTCATCGAGGATGACAAACCCCGGGTCGAGGCCCAGGTCGAGCGCGTGGGCGCGCAGGATGCGCTCGCACGTACCGTGGATCGTGCCAATCCAGGCGCCGTCGACGAGCTGCGCCTGCTCGCCCATCCCCTTGGAGCGCAGGGTCGAGCGCACGCGCGCCTTGATCTCGGCCGCGGCCTTCTTCGTGAACGTGATGGCCAGCACCTGATTGACGTCGGAAACACCCGAGAGCTCTGGGTGCTCCAGCGCGTAGGCGATGCGCTGCGTGAGCACGAACGTCTTCCCGGAGCCGGCGCCTGCGCAGATGAGCAGCGGTCCATCGACGCATTCGATGCACGTACGCTGGTCTTTCGTGGGCTCGGCGGACTTCTTTCCCATCTACATCACCCTCTGTACGCACGTAGCGGCCAGCGGACAGTTTTTGCAGCTCTTGGCGCCGAAGCGCGGACGGGGCCCTATGTCGCCGTCACGCATGCGGCCAACTGCCTCGGCAGCCTGGCCCTCGGTATATTTCAACAGGGCGTCCCACCCGCTTGCCCCAAAGGCGTCGCGCTCAGGCGAACCCTCGGGATACGGGGGCACGTACAAGCCGGCATTGAGATCGGCAGACTTAGCGCTCTTGAGTAGAATGTCCCGCTGGGATTCGTCAATGAAGCCCGCAAACGCGAGGTTCTTATCGCCCAGCTTTTTGTACGTCATGTACAGGGCACCGACCGGCTCATAGCCCAGCGAGCGCAGGGCGGACGCATAGATGAGCGCCTGAGAGTGGAAAGGCAGCGGATCCGCGACTTCGCCCCCTTCGTCTGCCCCGGACACGCCCAGCTGGCAAAGGGCCGGCAGGACGACGGCGCTCCGCACGTCACCTTTCCCGTCAGGCTTTGGAGAATAGTCGCCCGGAGCGATAGTTCCCTTGTAGTCGATGACGAGCGCACGCCCCCTGTTATCGACGTCGATGCGATCGATCTTGCCCCTCAGGCGCACTCCAGCGTAGTAGACCGGAGTCTCGTCAGCCGAAAAACCAATCTTCTGCTCGAACGCCCGGGGGGCAAACCCCTCGGGAATCCACTTGTCTCGCCGTACGCACGACTTGAGCTGCCTGAGATATCGGGCAAAGCTGCGCTCCTCTGCCTCATCGATCGCGACAAGGCAGTCGGAAGGCATGAGCAGGCCATCCCCGCTTCGATCGGCGAGCGCCGCCTGCGCAAACTCTCGACGGGCTCCGTGAAAGCACTCCTCGACAAGCCTATCGACCAAGTCGTACTCATCTGGCGTGGTCGACGGGGTGAGGCGCGGCATGCCCTCGTCTCGCATGCGCTCGTGCACGCGCTGCAGGACCTCGTGGCAGAACGTGCCCGCAACGCGTGCGTCGAACTGTGCGTCAATGCCCTCTGTAGAAGGAAGGTTCTTCTCGAAGAACCAGCGAGCGGGGCAGCTGATGTATTTCTCGAGCGCTGTTGGCGACAGCGCTGGCTCGCCCAGGTCGGGGTTCTCCGAAAGCAGGGGCTCCGTCGACGCGGCCGTGCCCGTAAGGAGTTCGGGCGCGTCGAACTCAACGACCTCGGACGGACGGGGCGTCGCCGGCTCAATGAGTTTGCTGAACGAGTCCTCACCCGGAACTCCGTCGCAGGGAAGCGAGCCGTCTTTCGGCAGGCCCGTGCCCTTGTCGAGGTCGTCGAGATCCGTGACGTCCGGGCGATAGCAATCAACGGCGTCCTCGAACAGGGCGGAGGGTCGCAGGTCCTCAGCGTCAACGCCGTGCAGTCGGCGCTCAAGCACGAGGATCTCGCCCGCCGCTTCGACAGAGCCGGCAAACTCGTGGCGAAGCCGATCGGCCGCACTGGCACCGGAGCCGACGCCTAGAGCATCAAGCAGGCGAGACACGACGTCGTCGCGCTCGGAGAGCGGGTAGGCTTCCGCCGTGAGATCCGCGACGATGACGGCGCGGGCTCGCATCCCCTCCGCGTCAGCGAGACGCACGATGCGCAGGAGCGACGAGGGATCCTGGGAAGCAGGAGACTCAGCGGAGCCCTTGGGCGTTTCGGGCACCGTGGGCTGCGGGGCGTATAGGCGCGAGCAGGGCACACAGGCGCCCTGGAAGAGGCCGGTGAGCTGGTCAACGAGGGAGCGAGACATGGCGGCATGGCTTCGAGAACCCGCAGGAGCATTCGACTCGCCGGCGCCTACCCCCGCCGCTTCGAGGAGGCCCTTCGCGAGCTTGAGCGCGGCGCTCTCGCAGAGCCAGGCGTCGTCGGGGGTGCCGTGGGGCCTGGTCTGGTGCAGGGCCTGCGTCGCCTTGAGAAGATCCCCCGCACGCACGGCCGTGACGGCTGGCCCCGCAACGTTCGGCGACGCGGCAGCGAGGTCATCCAGCAAGTCAGAAGCGCTCGTGACTCGGCGTTGCCGCCACTGGCGGTCGAGCTGGCGCATGTTCTGCGGCTTTTCGCCCTCCGCCCTTGGGCTTCCAACGCCCAGCAGGGGGTTTAGCGCCAGATCGCTTGCGATGGGCCGCAGGTCGGGACGGGCCTGCTTTGCCCGCTCCATGGGATCCTCCGCGGGAGCCACCTCAGCATCGGCGAGACGGGCGAGGCCCATCAGGGCACGCCCCACCTGCGTCAGGGCGAGCGGCACCATCCCGCGCGCCCAGCATGACACGCCGGCATCCACAAGACGGCCCGCCAGGCTCGAAGCGGTCGCCAGGGGATCCCTGCTTGTAAGAATCACATCACTGGGTGCGATGCCCCACTCGTCACGGAGGCGGATGATCTCCTCGGCGAGGGCGGTAGGTTCGGCGTAGCGGCCCGCCGGCAAGAGGAAGCGCACGGCACCCGTAGGCTCAAGCGGGGCCACAGCCGGCCCGCTCGCCTTGAAGAGGCGGCTCGCAAGACCGTCGAGCTCCGGGGCACGGGGAGCGTCATGCCGAGCGCTTGCGGGGGCCTCCTCGACAGAGAGGGACGCGCCCGCATCGCGGCATCGGCGCGCGAGGCCCGCCACAAGGCGCACGGTATAAGCACGGACGGGATCATCGGCAACAGCATCGTCCACGCCGCAAGGGGATGTGGCCTCGCAGGCAGCGCGCACCGCTCGCGCGTCGGCATGGACGGCAATCGTGACGCCGGCATGCACCGCAACCTGGGCAAGAAGGCCACACAGGGCGGGGTCCATCTCGCCGATGCCCTCGAGCACGAGGTGTTCCCAGCCGAGAGAGCCCATGAGGCCGGGAAGGAGGGCGGCCGCCGTGCCGGGTTCGACGAGGCCGGCGTCGGGGAGAGACGCCAGATATGAGCGGGCGAGGTCCACCAGCCCGAGTTGGGCGCCGCTCAAGCCCTCGGGAAGGGCGGCCCTGGAATCAACGAGAGCAGGAAGGCCGGAAGCGGAGCGTACAAGTGACTCGAGACAGCCGACGAGGCCGGGGGCCGTGAGGTCAAGCGCGCTACTGCCGACGGCGGGGGCGAGGGCTGCGCGCTCGACAGCGCGGGAGACGAGAGCCCGGCGTTGCCCCGACGAGACGAGGCACCGCCCGTCGCCGAACAGCGTCCAGCGCTCCCGAGCCCAGGCAGGCAGCGTCGTGACGCCCACGCCGAGCGTTGGGATGATCCGCTCCCCTTCGGCCGTCGCGCTCTCGTCAGCGAGTCGACGGCGCGCGGCCTTTGCCCGATCGGCGGTCGGGAACACCCGGGTGCAGGGTACGCCTGCGGATGTCAGATCCTTGACGGCAATATCACAAGCGAGGCGCGCCCCGTGGAAGTCTGCGGCGCATATGACGCGCAGGCCCGCGGTGGCGCGGCCCTCCAAACAACGGCTCGTGCTTTCGCCCATTGGCAACCTCCCATCGGATGATGACGGGTCGATTGTAGGCGCCGAAGAGCCATCCGGCACCTTCGCCGTCACCAACGACGCGATAGGGATCACAAGGGACGTAGGGAGCGAGTCCGGCCTGTCAGGAGGGATGAGCACGAGGCCACTTGCAAGGGCAACATGCACCCCCGAGCCCCGCTGTCATTGCCAGGCAATCACCGTGTCTGCTCGTCAACCCGCGTCGTCTTGAGCCAGTCAATCTCGTCCTTTATCGTCCTAGGCGGATTTATGACATAGTCGCGATTAGCCATCAGATCCCACCGCTCCCAGCCCCCGGAGTCACTACTATCAGGCCCTATGCCAGCCTCGGTGAGAACCAGGCGTTCTGCCAGCGGCTTCGCGCGCTCACGCCTCGCGACCCTGCCCACAATGGGCGCGACTACCAGATCGCACGCGTCAAAATGGGAGGCTCCGTTTCTGTCCAACCGTCGAGGTATTTTTCTCCTGACAGTCAAAGGCAAAGAACCTGACCATCGACGGAATGAGGCCTCATGGATCGAGATGCAAAAAGCGCATATGGCCCGGACGGCGTCGTGCTGTGGGATGGCATGAAGCACGCCCAGCTGCGGTCGGAGCTGCTGCGAGCGGGGTATTCCGAGCGCTGCAGCAAGGGATCGCACCTGCTGTTCTCCAAAGCGGGCCGCACGCCAATCGGAATGAGCGGCAAGTACATGTCGAAAGCCGTCCCGACGGGAACTCTGACGAGAATACGCAGGGCAATCCTGGCGCCCGATCACGGTAATGTGTTGGCGGCGTAAACAGCGAGAGGCGCGGGATGACATCGATTTGGAGGCCCCGTGAAAACGCTCAAGATCTCTGGCGAGTGCGTCTTCATCAAGGACGAAAGCGAAGGCCGCTGGAGCGCTACCTTTCCTCAGTACAACCATATGGCGACGAGTGGCGACACGCTAGAGGAGGCCATGAGGCTTGCACAGGACTGTCTGCGCCTCGAGGCTTTAACGCGCCTCGATGACGGCGAGTCCGGCGCCGTCGAAGCCCAGCACGTCGGTGAGGTGCGCGTGCTTTCGGTTGAGGTGAATGAGGAGGAGCTTGCCGAATCCAAGTGCCTCAGCCGCGCCGAGGCGGCAGATCTCATTGGCGTCAGCAGGCAGCGCGTCGGACAGCTTGTAAGGGACGGCAGGCTCGCGACGCGGATGGTGGGGGCGTCTGAGATGGTCACTAAGCTGTCGGCAATGGCCTACCGCGACTCGGTTCGCGGCCCGGGGAGAAAGTCCGGACAGCATAAGAGCAGAAGCGCGAAAACGGCCTAACGAAGGGGAATAGTTGTGGATACCTTAACGCTCGCGGGGCAGTGTGTTGCAATCGAGGACGACGACGGGTGGACCGTCGAGTTCCCGCAATACGGTGGCATGTCGTCTAGCGGCGATACGCTGGAGGAAGCTCTAAAAGCTGCCGAGGATTGCTTGAAGCTGGAGGCGCTGGTTCGCCTAAGCCACGGGGAAACCGGCGTCGTTTCCGAGGACCACGTGGTAGAGGTGCGACACATGGCCGTCACGGTTAGCGAGGATGACGCTCGAGAGGCGCAGCGCTTGTCCGAGGAAAAGTCGGAAGAGGAGTGAGGAGCCCGGTAGGTGGGGACCTCGCGAAGAGAGGACGCCGCACCACAGGGAGCAGTCCCGAGCAGGGCTTCCTCACATAGAAGCGAGAATGGTCACAAAGGGAACGGCTCTAAGAAGACCCCGACCCTCTACATCGAGGGTCGGGGTCAAAATAAGACGACAGGGTTATTGGAAAACACCCCTGAGCACGGCTATTGGATCTCCTCCACGCTGTTGCTCCCACCACACGGCCTAAAGACGCGAGTCCACTCGTCAACGCAGTCACGCTTAAGCGTGACGTAAATATCCGTAGGCTCGCCACAAGTCCAGCTATATGAACCGCTCACGGATACCAGGTCTTCTAGTTTTCCCGTCCACTCCTCAAGGCCCGCGTTATTTGGATGCCGGAGATTAATCTGATACTCGTAGCCTCCTTTTGAGTCTTGAACAAAAACTTGCCTATTGAACTGGTCCACGTGCGTGATCTGGTACATCTCTCCCCATCCTTCCCATCTCACTGAGCTATTTCCCTTTGTCTTACTCGTCGCGGGATAGTCTAATCGCATAATAGAGCAAGTGCGCGACGCCACGGTCACGTCTCAGTCGTTCTAGCCCCCATAGTTAGTCGTTCTTGGACATCCGCGCAAAAGGCGCCAGCTATAAGCGAGGGCTAGAGCAGCAGGTCTATTGTGATTGGCGTGTAGACGGAGACGTAAGAACGACCGGTTTTGAGTGGTGCCCCCAACGGGACTCGAACCCGTGTTCCAGCCTTGAAAGGGCTGAAATAAAACGGTTACCTGCGCTTTTACTGATTTTTACGGAAAAATAGATAGGCCATTTACCTGCGGTTTTATTATAATCCGGAATGTATGTGCGGCATCGGAAGACGATTTCGGTTTCGCCGTGGTTTCGCGAAGCCTGCCGCGAAACCAGATTGGGAGAGGCCGTGGACTACGGGCGCGAGTACGGAAAAGGCTGCCTCATAAAGGAGAACGGCAAGTGGCGCGCGGTGATTCGCTACCGCGACTTGGACACCGGCGAGAGGAACGGCGCGGGGAAGCCGGTGCGCGGGAAGTGGCGCACCCTGTCGCGGACATTCGACATCCCGAGCGCCCCGGGCGACGGCGACATGACCGGCGTGAAGCTGGCGGAGCGAGCCCTCAAGCAGTGGAGGGACGAGGTGTTGGCGGCCGAGGACGAGCGCCAGGCGCAGGCGCGCATGGAGCGCGAGGGGTACGTGCCGGTTCAGGGCGTGGCGGAGCTAGTGGCGGCGTACCTCGTGAAGGTAGAGAACGAGAGCAGGCCCGAGAACTCCACCATGGCCACGTATCGCAGAATGGAGCGCCACATAGCGGGCGAGCTGGGCGGCGTGCCCATCGACGGGCTCACCGAGGACATGGTGGTGAGGTGGCTGGGCAACATGAACGCGCAGTTCGCCCCCGAGACGGTAATCAAGTCCCTGCGACTGCTCAACGCCTCGCTCGAATGGGCGGTTGACATGGGGCGCATACCGACCAACCCCGCCAGAAAGTGCAGGAAGCCAAAGCAGAAGAGACCCGAGCCGAACTACCTGGACATGGAGCAGAGGGCGCGGCTTATGGCCACCCTGGACGAGGCGCCCGCGGCGGAGCCCTACGCCCTGGGTGTGCGCATAGCGCTCATGACCGGCATGCGGGAGGGCGAGATATGCGCGCTCAGGTGGCGGGACGTGGACATGAACGCCGGCGTCATCCACGTGAGGCACAGCATCGGGCGCGGGGATAGCACCTACGAGAAGACGCCAAAGAACGGAGGCAGTCGGCGCAACATCCCCATGCCCGAAAGCCTCGTGAAGGCAATGAGGTCGCGCAGGGCGTCCGTCATCGAGGAGCGCATCGCCGCGGGCGCGAGCGGGCGCGACATAGACGACCTGTTCGTGCTGGGGCGGCCCGACGGGGCGTACATGAACCCGCAATACCTGTCGCGCACGTGGCGGAGGCGCTACGCGGCCGGCCTGGGGCTCGTGGGCAGCCAGGGCAGGCGCCCCGTGTTCCACGACCTGCGCCACACATTCGCGACCGTCGCCATAGCCGCGGGCGTTGACGTGAAGACCGTGAGCAGCATCCTGGGGCACGCCAACGCAGCCATGACGCTCAACATCTACGCCGACGCAGACCCCGAGGCGAAGCGCCGGGCGGCCGACGCCGTAGCGGCCGCCATGGAGGGCGGGGCCACCGAGCCGGGCCAGGTGGTTCGGTTTCGTCCCACGGGCACGGGCGAGTAATTTCCAGATATCCCCTTGAAAAAGCATCAAGGGGCCCGCGGTGAGAGGAGCGGACGTGCTGGGGATATACGAGGCCGTGCTCTACCCCGAGGAGGGCGGCTACGGCGTGGAGATCCCCGACCTGGGGGTTGCCACGTGGGGCGCCACCCTGGACGAGGCGGCGGCCATGGCCCACGAGGCGATGTGCGGGGCGTGCGCCGTGCTGCTGGGGCAGGGCTCGGAGCTGCCCCAGACGGCGTGGGGCCACAGGGCACCCAACGGCGGCTACGTGCTGGCGCTGTGCGCCGACGTGTCGGCCGACGCCCCGGAGCCAGCTTGCGCCCGCAGCGACCGCCGGTAACAGAACGCAGCCGCAGGCCGAACTCGGGGCTGGGCCACCTCCCAAGAAATGGGTCCCCCCGGAACAGTGGCGAGGCAACGTGGCCCGCTGCCCCACCTCCACCGGGGCGCCGCCTGGCCTCGCCCCGGTGGAGAGGAAAGTTTCCTCGTGGGCCTGACGGGCAACACGGCGGCCTGGCAGTCGGCGGCGTCTGCAAAGGCCTCGACCGCGCCGCCTACGTTGCCGGACTACCCCAGGCCCACAGCGGTTGGGGAGCTGCAGCCACTCCCAACGGGGAAGATGGCCCTTCCTATCGGGGACCTTTTTCTAGATAATTCCAATTGAAGAACCCCCCCCCGACCCGATTAGCGGCCTCGTGCACAGCCATGGAGAGGTCCGCTTCGTCGGAGCCGCAAGAATCAGAGAGGCAGAGGCCAACGCCGATAGAACTCTTTCGAGCATCAGGGTCGCCACTAGAGACGGGGGCACTGCGGCACGGGAGGGCGGCCTCGCCATAGGCCCGGGTGGCTCGCGGTTCGAGCCCTTTCATTCAGCGCGTTCTGGCATTCTGGCAACGGGCAGCGTCCCACACGGGGCCGGGAAACCGTCACCCGCATTCCTGGGCGCCTGTTCATCTAATGGGGCGCAGCAGTTTCCAACGACCACGGGCAGGCCCCCCATCAACGGGGGCGCCCGCCCCGCCGTCCCCAGGCCCCGAGCCGCTACGCCTTCATGGAGGCAAGGGTTCCGTTGAGCTGCTGGTACTTCGCGGGAGACAGCATCCCTGCTACCTGCATTTTCGTCGTTCCGTCCTCCCCCTCGCTCAGATAGACCGTACATGTTTCTGTCTTGCGGTAGAGCAGAGCGAGTGTTCGGATGAGGACACACCAGCCGCCCGCCCCTGCAGCCGAACATTCTGGCGATCCCCATATGCCTGATAAGGCCGAAATCTCCGGTGCGCCCCGAAGACCCAGGTCTCACTCGAGGGGGAAGCGCCCGCAACCGGGAACATGCCGGCAAATTCCATTATGGCAAAGGCATAACAAAGCCATAGTGCCTCTGGCGGGAGAAGAAAACAGAAAGACCCAGAGCGCAACGACACCAGAGGGGACATGGGGCTGAAACGTCGGCCAGCCCGCGCAGGCTCGCGGGCGACGAGGGGGCGCCGCGCCGCAGAATCGCCCAGACGCCCAAAATGTCAGGCTTCTAGTATATTTTGCGGAAGGATGCTTATCGCGTCTCACAAGGCGTTCTGTGGCCTTTGAGGGGCATTCCGCAAAAGCCGGCGACACTGCAAGCGAGGCATCCGAGCCGGGGCGCGCAGGCAGGGGCGCCCCTCGGGGGACAACGCCCGGGGCGCTCCCGCCGACAGCCCGAGCGCCGCCGCCCTCCCCCGGATGCCAGCCGCCGCCGGCGGAACCAGAGCCGGCTGCGGCCGCGACGGAGAGGAGGGGCCGGCCGCCCCCGGCACCGGGCCGAGCGGGCCGCCCGCCGCGGGCCCCGCCTACGGGACCATGGAGCCGATGTCCCGGCGCTTGTACAGGAACCGGCGGAGCTCCATCACGTCCCCGTCCACGACGTAGAAGACCATGTAGTTGCCGACCTCGAACCAGTGGTAGGGCAGGGGGCGCTCCCGCGTCGTGCGGTACACCGCCGCCATCGCGGGGTTGAGGGAGTGCGCCAGGATGGCCTCCTCCGTCGCGTCCAGGAGGCGCCCCGCGGCGGCAGGGTTGCGAAGCTCGCCCGCGATGTAGGCGACGGCGGCGTCGAGGTCCTCCCAGAACAGCGGGAGGTAGCGCAGCTCGTATCCTCCCCTACGCCCGCTCACGGCCCAGCCCCGCCCTGATGGAGGAGAAGACCTCCTCGTGGGTGTAGCGCGTAGGCACCGCGGCGGCCTGGCGGTCGGCGGCGTCCAGGGCCGACTCGACCGAGCCGCTCATGCGGTCGAACTGCTCCAGGCTCATGACGACCATGGAGCCGTGGCCGTTCTTGGTGAGGAAGACCGGCCCCCCCTCGCGGACCTCCCGCTCCACCTCGGGGTAGCGGTTCCTCAGATCCGAGACGGGCCTGATGCTCATAGCCATGGCGGACAACCTCCCTATCAGAGAATTATCCGAATGATATCAGAGCCGGGCGCGCCGTGGTCCCCCGGCGACGAGAGGGCCGCGAGAAACCGCAGCCGGTCGGCCCCGGGGTGCGCCCGCGGCCTCCGGCCGGGGCCCCCGCCAAGAGCGGATGGTCTAGTGGATAGCCTTTTTAGGGGGGTGTGGGGGGATAAGCGTGTGAGAGCGCAGCGGATCGGCCCCGGGAGGGGCCGGGGCGGCGAGCCGCGACCCGGCCGCCCCGTCTTTGCCGGCCGTGCCGCGGGGCCGTCGGCCCTGGGGAAGCCGCGGCGCCGTGCGGCCGCCCCGGCCTACCCCCTGCTCATGGTCGAGCCGTCCCGGAAGACGAGCCGGCCGTCCCTGGGCTCGCAGGAGTCGTCTATGCCCCCGGAGAAGACCCACTCGCCGTCCCCCTCCCTGCGCACTTCCCCGCTCCCGAGCTCCGCCTCGCCCGAGCCGTCCGCCGCGTAGTATGCCCAGTCGTCCCCGTCCACCGAGAGCCTGTACGTGACCCCGCCTTCGGTCGAGTACCAGTCGCCGTCGATTGAGCCGGCGCCGGCCACGGCCGTGGCGACGGCGACGAGCGCGGCAAGGACGGCAAGAACGAGCAGCATGAGGAGCGCCCTTCGCCCGCGCGAGCCCCCGGCGCCGCCCGCTCCGGCTGCCCGGGCGGAACGGGGGCGGCCCCGGAGGGGTCGCCCGAGGGGCGCCCCGCGGCCCCGGGTCCGACGCCCGCGCCCGAGGCAGGCCCGGGGCCGTCGCCAGCGGCGTAAGGCGCGCCATCGGAGTGGGCCGCCGAGGAGCCCTCGAGGCTCCCCTCCCCGTGGGGGCCGCCTTCCGAGGCGAAGTAGGCCCCGTCGATCCCGTGGCTGCCGACGACCCACGCAAGGACGCACCCGGGAAGCCTGACCATCCACCCCCCCCCGGAAGGCATCGCCCCGTCTTGAGCACCAGGGAGACGACGCGCTCCCCGTCGGCGCCGAGCGCCTTCAGGACGGGGGACAGGCCGAGGTAGCAGACGAGGTGCCCGGCGACCCGTATGGCCCCGGACGGGAGCGCCTCGTAGCTCCCCTTGCCCCACCGCCCGTGCGAGCGGATCGCGCCCTCGACCCTCTCCCTGGCCCGGTCATCCAGCCCCCTATCCAGGAGGTCGGGGGGCGCCGGGAGAAGCTCGTCCCCGTCGGCTCCCAGCCAATCCGCGGGGGAGCCCGCGCAGGCGGAGGCCGCCCTCTCCCCCCAGGGCCCGGACCCCAGGCTCGAGGCGCCCCGGCCAGCGACGGGGGCGCCGGGCCGGCTTCCGCATGCCCCCCTGAAGGAGGCAAGCTGCCGATCCGAGAGGATCCCGCTCCTCTCCAGGGCGCCCCACTGCCCCTCGTCCTCCGGGGAGTAGCCGGAGACGAAGAGGTCCCGCACGATGATGCGCGGCATGGCCTGGAGGAACCACACGACGAGGGCCAGGGGGGCGACCGCCTCGACCACGGAGAGCAGGCTCGCGGCGACGCCGTATGGGTCGAGGTACGAGCCCGCGGCCCAGAAGAGCAGGAGCAGGGCCAGCATGGCGGCCACGTACTCCGCGGCGGGGCGGACGCGACCCTTAAATAGCAGATAGTACGGGCCGAGGAAGAAGAACCCGACGTAAGAGTACGAGCAGTCGCGCAGGTTCCCCGTCTCCTGCGCCTGAGGTCGGGCCACCGCCAGCGTTGCCTAGCGTCGAGACGAACCCCTGACTACTTCCACAACCAGGCAGACGCCCCTTACCCCAGACTCCCCCACCTCCCAGCGAACGGTGAGGCCGTCCAGGGGCGCCGAGTGCCCGCCCTCCCCCTGCCCGGGGGCCAGGATCTCACCAAGCACCTGCCCCCCATCAAAGCCGCAGCCATTTAGAATGGAGTCAAGCCCAACGCCCCGTGCGTCGTAAATATTTACCCACACCTCGCCGGGGGCATCATCCAAAGAGTAGTCAACTCCCTCCCCCAACCCCCGGGCGGCCATCTCTGACAGTAACCTTTTCAGCAGATCCGCGCCCCCTTTCCCACCGCAGCAGTCCTCTCGGTCGCCGCCTCCCCCCGACACGTCTCCCCCCGCGCCGTGAGCGTAGGCCTCGTAGTAGGAGTCCAGCTGCCTTCCCTCGAAGATGCCGAGGGACCCCAGCACCCTCCACCCGACGTCGCTCGACGGGGCGTAGCCGGACACGAACAGGTCGCGTGCGAGGATGCCGGGGAGCTTCGCGGTGAACCAGACGTGCACGGCGATTAGAACGGCGTATGTTAGCGGCCCCAGCTCAACAGCGCCGCCAGACGACGTGTAGAAGAGGAGGGAGGACAAGACCCACAGGGGATAGACCAGGGCCGTGCGAAGCACCCCCGCCGCGACCCAGCAGGCGGCCGCCGCGCACAGCAGCATCAGCACCAGGCGCACCGCCGCCCGGACCGCGCCCTTCCACAGGAGGTAGAGGGGGCCCGCCAGCAAGAAGGCGACGCGCGACCCTACCGGCGAGAACGCCCACTCGCGCATGTCCCCGTTGACCGGGTTCCGGAACTCGACCTCGTAGCTGTCCATGCGACCCTCCAATCGCGAGCCCAGCCGGCACCGACGCGAGGACGGCCAGGGCCCGGGCGCTTCCCAGGAGCCGGCAAGGCCCTCCCCGCAATCCCCGCGAGCATAGAAGCACCCCCGGCAAGTCCCCCTCGGGCGCGCGGAAACGCCCTCCCGCCTGCGGCATTTCCCAAAGCGATGTCACCAACGCCGGCTTTCCCGTAAAAAGAGACATCGGCGAGTGGCGCCGGACGCACCCAGGGGGAGGTGGCGCCGGCCCCCCGGGCCGGCCAAAATCGCCTCGGTCATGGTCCGGGTGGGAGGGGGCAGCATGTTCGACGCGGGCGAGTTCGAGGGGCTCGAGAGGGAGCTCGCCAGGTGGATCGTCGCAGAGCCGTTCGTCTGGAAGGAGATGAGCGAGGGCCGGATGGCGGCCGAGCTGCGCGCCCTCGCGGGGGCGGCCGGAGCCGGCGCGGCAGGCGGGCGGGGAGGGCCTGGGCTCCTGCCGGAGCGCCCACAGACGAGAGCGGGGCAGAGATATGCGCATGGGCAAATAGGGCGAACCCCCCGCTCCTCCGAACTCGGCTAGCCGCTTTAAAGTGGATATGCTCCGCCCTGCGCGACCATCCAAGGCCTCCCCTACTCGGGAGAAAACTTTAGGAGAAAACAAAACGCGCCCGTCCGAAAAACACGGACAGGCGCATAGGTATTATAAAAAGCATTTAGCTGATTTGACAGTTCATATCCAAGGGTAGAAAGATTCCCGACGGTGGTCGGGCTATTTTTGATAAGTCAAAGAATGTAAAAATATGTCGATATAAAAAAGACATGGCGATACCTCCTTAATACCACCATATTTCTAAAAAAGGGCGACTTTAATACACCGTCAGAATTTCTAATTTTAAAAAGAAAAACGGCGGCTTTGATTATCTGTTTTCAAAACCGCCGCCTTTGTCGCCATTCTAATGTATAAACTGCGGCTTTGACGTTAAAGTTACATCTGCATTTTTGATATTACCGTTCCTATATCCTCCTCAATACAAATAGATTGCTTTTTTATCTGCACTGGTGCAAATGCTTCTGAAAGATTGACACAAGCATAAGTGGCGTTAGGATTTTGATAGGTCATTTTCCAAAATGGATATTTTATAATAACCGGCGTACTGCTACCGACACCCAATTCCAAATACAAAATGTGTAATCCATGATGACGACGCACGAAATCTTGATACCGTCCGGCTGCTTCATGCCACCCCTCATCTTCTACAAATGTATCGTCTGCCCGTAAATTCATGGACATGGGCGCACCACATACAGGACAATGAGGTACTAATTCACTAGGGATTTTCATATTTTTCTGTTTATCAACCATTTCTTTTGCAATGATTTCATTGTCATAGGTCTTTTGACAGCATGGCTTAGAGCATTGCCAAAGACCATAATCCCCTTGCGTATAAAATAATTTGTGCTTATCAAATCCAGCCTTTTGAAAGCAATGGTCAACATTTGTTGTAAGCACAAAATAATCCTTTTTATCTACCAGTTTCAAAAGGTTTTTATAAACAGATTTCGGTGTATCTAAATAGCGGTTAATGTAAATATACCGGCTCCAATATGCCCAATGTTCTTCCAATGTGTCAAACGGATAAAAACCGCCGGAATACATATCGTGAAATCCGTATTTACTGATGAAATCGGAGAAGTTATCTTCAAAGCGTTTTCCTGTATAAGTAAATCCGGCAGAAGTCGAAAGTCCGGCTCCGGCTCCAATCAGAATAGCGTCTGCTGTGTCAATTTCCTGTTTTAAACGGATTAGATTATCGGAGCAGACGTTTATAGATTTCGTAGTCGCTGTCCTTGAAAACATTGAAAACCACCTCCAATTCAGTTTGATTTTCCTGTTGGCACTCCTTTACTGTCCGTATAGCGATTTCTGCCGCTAACTCATTTGGGAAATGAAACTCTCCTGTTGAAATACAGCAAAATGCAAGGCTTTTCAAACCGTAGGCGTCTGCAAGCTCTAAGCAAGAACGATAACAGCCCGCCAATAGTTTGCAGTCTGTTCCGGTTACTCTGCCATAAATGATAGGACCTACTGTGTGCAATACATATTTACATGGAAGATTATACGCTTTTGTTATCTTTGCTTTTCCAGTAGGCTCTGCTGACTTTTGTGCCGCCATAATGCGGGAACATTCTAGGCGAAGCTGTATTCCGGCTGCGGAGTGGATCGCATTGTCAATGCAGCCATGACAGGGAACAAAACAACCTAACAAAGCATTATTAGCAGCGTTCACAATCCCATCCGTTTTTAATGCGGTAATATCGCCTTGCCATAAATAAATTCCCTTTTGGACAGGGGAGAGGTCTGCAAGAGAAACAAGATGTTTTTCTTTTAGTTCTGTCTGCAAATAAGCGTCCTGTATGTTTAGAAAATCTTTCCCTATGTTTTTAGGTGGACGGATATTCATTAAGGAACGCAGAAATACCTTTTGTTCCGTTTCATTATCCGGCACTTCTATTTTTTTCAAATCTTCATTTTCACTTTTTAAATAACGAATGAGATAAGAGCGTCGTTCTTGCTGCGTCATATCGTCCTCCTTTCTACCGCCTGTTCCGGGCAGATTTCTTTGCACTTCCCGCAATGTAAGCAATGTTCCTGTTGTATTTGGAACGGTCTTTTGCTAATGTCAATGCACTGTTGGGGGCATATACGGAAACATGATTTACAGCCACTGCATTTTTCTGTGATATAAAACAAAGTTGTATGGTTTTCCATTCCACCAAAAGAAAATTTTTTACGAGAGATTGGCTTGCTGCTTAAATCAAAAAACTCTCCATTACCTTTGTATATTTGAAATACTGTCAGCGCAGAGCGGCTTTCCCTATTCGGATAAATCTTTTCCATGTAGGGATTTTTAACAAAAATCTCATTTAGGCGTTCCTGTCCGATTTCACGCACTTCTCCCCGCAAGGTAATTGACTGGCTGTGCATGGTATCGTTTCCTTTCAGTCCTGTTAGTGAGATAACAGGCTGCCTTTTTAGACGGTCATAAAATGCTTTCCCTTTTGCTGTCAAAAAGTACAATCCATAACTATCTGCCAACATAACATCAATAACGCAAGTAACAGGAAAATTTTTTTCATCTGTTGTCGCAAAGATAACAGATTGAATATCCTTTTGTAAAATCTGCAAATATTTCTCTGCGCTCATGTTATTCCTCCTGTGAAAAGCCCCCTACCTTTCCGGCAGAGGGCTTTTCGTATGTTTGATTATTCCGCTACAACAGAAATTCTCTGCTGAATATGATTACCTTTTACCGCTTCGTCAACCATAGCGACTGCATAATCTGCATAGCTGATGACGCTCTCGCCTTTGGAGTTCAGCGTCAATTCCTCGCCGCCCAGAATGTATTTCCCAGTTTTTGCTCCGTCAGCCTGAAAATCTCCGGCGGGGCTTACATACGTCCACTTTACATCATTTCTGGTACGAAGTTCTTCTAACGCCTTACCCATATTAGCAGCCAGCGGCTTAAAGATGTCGGGGAAGTCTGCACCGTCCATTACCTGTACGGTATGCTCCGGGTTTACATACAGGCTGCCCGCTCCGCCGACAACCAGAAGTCTTGTGTCCTCGCCGCTCACAAGGTCACAAAGATGTTTCAGAGAAGTGCTGTGCTGCGGCAGCGTTTCCGGCGTCCATGCCCCGAAAGCGTCGATTACAACATCAAAGCTCTCCAAATCAGAAGCGGTAAGGTCGAACAGGTCTTTCTGGATAACCTTTTCAGCGGCGGATTTATTTTCGCCCCGCACGACTGCGGTAACATCAAGCCCTCTGTCCACGGCTTCCTTTACAATCAGCTTTCCCTCTTTGCCATTTGCACAAATAACTGCGATTTTCATAGTGTGATTACCTCCATTTTCTTCTATTGCGGCTTTTTTTACCGCTTGTAAGATTACAATATATCCGTAAAGCAAATTCGTAAAGTAAGTACTTTATTGTGCTGTAGTTACAAAAAAGAAACTATTGAAAGGAAGTGGTAAAATGCAAACAAAGAAAGAGTTGCCAGCTTGCCCGGTGGAAACAACACTGATGTTGATTAGCGATAAATGGAAAGTTCTTATTTTACGCGATTTATTACCCGGAACAAAGCGTTTTGGAGAATTAAAAAAATCCATCGGTAATGTTTCGCAAAAGGTATTGACTACTCAACTTCGGGATATGGAAGAAAAGGGGCTTTTAAACCGTCATGTGTATGCTGAGGTACCGCCACGAGTGGAATATACTTTGACGGATTTAGGCTACAGCTTGAAACCGATTTTAGACGCAATGTGGAATTGGGGCGAAGAATATAAAGCGAAGAACGCATAATTAAAATTGATGAAAGAGGAAGCACTGGTTTATTGAGTGCTTCCTCTCTTTTAATAATTTTACAGGCAGAGAAGCATCCGGAACGGGCCATCGTCATTTTGGCCCAGCAAGCCGCGGAGATCCTGAACGTGTCGGCCAGACATGTCGCCCGGCCCTGCGGGTACAGGCAAAGCGGGGCCGGGCACTTCAATAGGCTCGCAAAGCAAGTCTGATGACTGGAAAGGATTCGATGACGACATGGGTAACGCCCCTGATGTAAATTCTAAAAAAGGCAAGTTCGAAGCGAAGGGAAGAAGCCCCACTCCCCCGCAGGGCATCAGAAGGGGCGCCGCGCACGCCCCAATGTCATGGAAAACGAGGACGTCCAAGCCCTTGGGCTAAACGCGGAAACTCTCTCTGGCAGGCTCAAAGCAGCCGTAGCCGAGTCCGGCAAGAGCAAAGAAGAGATAGCGAAGCTTCTCGCCGAGGCGATGGGGAGAGCTAGCCTGTCGACGGGGAGCATCAATCGCTACCTCAACCGACCGGGAGAATACCTTTGCTCGGAGTACGCTGGACCGCTTTGCAAGGCCATCGGCGTTGAGTGGATCGACGTGCTCAAAGGCGAAATTGGACAGGAAGGCGTAGCAGCCAAGTTCGAGAGGCTGAGAAAAGAAGCCGCGAAAATCCTTCGGATCTACATGGCGCTAGGCCCCGACGGCCAAAACGTGCTCCTTCGAACAGGCGTCGCACTGCTCAAGTCTGGGCACACCCAAGCGGAAGAGATCGCCCTAGAGTGCATTCGTGATGGAGACCCAGACGGGGACGACTACCTGCTGGCCTGCGAATCAGACCGAAAGCGCGCAAAGAGAATAACCCCGGACTCCTCAGAGTGCGAGTATGACGACCTCGGCTGTCCGAGCCAGGACTCCCTCGCTATCGGCGAATGGCTTGCCCGCAAGGCGCTTGGAGAAGATGACCCCGACATCTCGAGCTTCTCTTGGAGCCGCCCCAAGGGCCACCGGCTGCATGGGCGGCCGCACAAAGATGAAAGAACCGTGGAGAAGCCGCCTTCCGGCCCGGACGAGTAAAAAAAAACTTTTAGGACATTTTATCGCCCTGTGAAGGCCCTAAATGTACCCCAGCACAGGGCGGCGCTGCGACCTCGGAGCAGAAGCGAACATTATGCCCCCGCATCGAAGGGCAAAATGTTCGCCCCGCGGTTCACGCCGAAAACGCAGGGCTTCACACAGGACGTCTTCTATCGATATTCTCCTTATCGACCTGCAGGTCATAGCATCAAGAAATGAAGAATGATGTTGATAGGAGATATATGGATAACGACGTTTCATCATTGGACGGAGCTCTGAAGGCCGCCGAGCACGGCTTCTCCGTCTATGCGATGGTCAGCTGGCCGGCCATTAACGGCAATGCCAAGAAGACGCCGCCGTCGGGGCGCCACGGGCGCAAGGAGGCCACAAAGGACCCGAGCGAGATCAGGGCCACTTGGGGGGAGCATCCAGACTGGGGTGTCGCGGTCGCCACAGGGCGCCTGAGCGAGGGGCTCGTATGTCTGGACCTCGACACGAAGGAGGCTCACGGCCGCGGGCAAGACGGCGAAGAAGCACTCTCGGAGTGGTGCAGGCAGGAGGGGCTGGAGCTGCCGGAGACCGTGAGCGGCAGCTCCCCCTCTGGTGGGCGCCATCTCTTCTACCGGGTCTCGAACGGCCCCATCCCAAAGACCCGCACGGGAATCCTTCCCAACGTGGACTTCCTCGCGGAGGGCGGGGGCGTCATCATCCCGCCCACCCGCGGGGCAAACGGCATGCCATACACCTGGGATCCGGGACATTCACCCCGGGAAATCAAGATTGCCGAGCTTCCGCCGGAGATCCTCGCCCTCGCGAGCAGCTCCAGGGCACACGCCGAGAAGGCGTCTGAGCAAGGCGGGCTGTTCGAGACCGTTCCCGAAGGTAGCCGTAACTGTCACCTCTACTACGGCGGGCGCGCACATCGGAACTCGGGCGAGAGCGACGAGGCCGTCTCGACGTGGATACGCGAGGAGAACCAAGCCAGATGCGTGCCTCCGCTCGGCGCCGACGAGGTGAAGAGCATAGAGAGGAGCGTCCTGTCGAGAGCCAAAGATGGGTCCAGCCGCAAGGATAAGCCCAGCGCCCCTCCGACGGTAAGCGAAATCTGCGAGTATCTGCGCCAGGACTTCGACGGCTTCGCCTACAACAAGCTTGAGCGCTGCATATTCAAGACGGGCCCTCTGCCCTGGGGAGAGGAGTGTCCGCACGAGTGGACGGACACCGATGACAGGCAGATGTTTGCCGAGCTGCAGTCTAGGTACGGGGTGAAAAACCGCAAAGACGTCGAGGACGCCCTCGACATAGTCGCCAAGGAGCGCAGTTACAACCCCCTCACGGACATGCTCGATAGCCTTACGTGGGACGGAGAGGAGCGCGCGGCAAGCATACCTGCTTTATTGCTCGGAACGGGCGATACCGAGTACACCCGGTCCTCCTGGGGGCTGTTCATGAGGGGAGCCGTGGCGCGCGCCTATGAGCCCGGCTGCAAGTTCGAGTCCGTCCCCGTGCTCTATGGCGCCCAGGGCATAGGGAAGTCCACGCTGCTGAGACGTATGGCAATGAGTGACGGCTACTTCTCGGACTGCCTAACGGACCTCGGCAACCCCGAGCAGTGCGCCGAGCGGCTCCGAGGCAAGTGGATTGTCGAGATTCCCGAACTGTCCGCAATCAAGGGACGCCAGGTAGAGGCGGTGAAGTCCTTTATTAGCCGGCAGGATGACAACTTTCGCGACAAGTACGCCAGGCGCACGACATCGAAGCCACGCATGTGCGTTCTGGCGGGCACAACCAATTCTCGACCAATCATAAACGACCTGACGGGAGGGAGGCGTTTCCTGCCGATCGAGTGCGGGGTGGCCGAGCCCGCGGTCAACGTAAACTCGCCCGAGGCGACCGCAATCATCGAACAGGCCTGGGCAGAGGTCGTTCACAAGTGGAAGGAGGGGATTGATCGAAGGCTCTATCTCGACAAGCACGAGGAGGCCGTGGCCGAGAAGATTCGCGAGGACTTCGCCGACGAAAACCCGGCCCTGGGCAGCGCGCGAGAGTACCTGAGCCGCAAGGAAGTCGCGGGGTCACGCGTCTGCGTCAAGATGCTGATGCGCGAGGCGCTCGGCCTCGACGAAGCCGACTGTCAGCGAAACCGCCGCCTCGCGGGCGAGCTTGCGGACTTTCTCGACTCAGACGCGCAATGCCCCGGGTGGACACGAATGAAGGGGCGCCAGCGAAGCACCGGCGAGCTGGGCGCGTATGGACCGCAGACGGTGTGGGAGTTCTGGGGCAACGAGAACAACGACTAGGGCACAGTCGCGGAAACACGGTTTCCGCAGATAGCAATGCCTTTACCAAAGCTTTGTTTCTCAAGTTTCCCATCATTTATTAATTTAGAAAAACAAACAATTATTTATATAGTGTGAATGAGTATTCAAAAAACCTTGGCAACGACGGCAACGAGGCAACAGGGGCGCACGCACCGCCCCCCTGCCAGCCCGCACCCCGCCGTTGCCTGGGACCAACAGCCAACACTCGAGGAGAAAAAAGTGGCTCAGTTTGACAGTGCTGGGATCATAGAAGAGCTGACGTTTGACGAGATAGCTCGCAGCCTAGGATACGTGAAAGCAGAGGAGGCGATGCCGTTGCCCGAACCGACACCCACCGTATCGGACGAACTCGCCCGCATGAGGCCGATGGTGGGCCCCAAGCAGGCAGCCGAAGCGCTCGGCATCTCCGAGCGAGCCGTGGTTGGCATGATCCACAGCGGCCGCCTCTCGGCGGTTCGCATGGGCAAGCTATGGCGGATTTCTCGCGACGAGGTTATGCGCGCCGCGGGCGTCGCGTAGGCGCGAAACCATTCAGAGAAGCCCCCGGAACACTCAAGAGGGCGAGGCGGCGCCCTTGGCAGAGTTAGCCGCTCCGTCCCCCGCTGAAAAGAGCGCACAGCGCTCCGCCCAACCATACTGTATGGCACTCCAGGACCGCCCGGGCCCGCGGCCCGGAGGGCTGGCGCGAGCGCTTCTGCGGCAATCCCCCACATTCCTGGCGACGCGCCCTACGGAAGTTCGGGCCTGGCGCGCCGCCAGACCGAGGCAGGTGGCCCCGAGCGTGCCCGTGGGGCTACGCTCCGTCCCGGCCGGCAAGCGGGCGCGTGTGCGCATCGAGGCAGACTAAGCTTGCGGCAGGCAAGCCGGCATCCCGTCAGGGGATGCCGGCCCCTCTCGTTTACGCCCGGAGCGATAGGCATAGCCGTCAAAGCCGCCAGGAGTAGCGGGAACGACCGCACTCAGCGCAAGGAAACCTAGCGGAGCCTTACGGCACATCCACCTATGAGCCGCCCATTTTGGTTTCGCGGTGGTTTCGCCGCATTCAATCTGAACTTGAATGTTTTGATCCGTTGGAAGAGAAATACCGCACTCTACCTGCGGTTTTGAGTGGTGCCCCCAACGGGACTCGAACCCGTGTTCCAGCCTTGAAAGGGCCGTGTCCTAGGCCGCTAGACGATGGGGACAGCCTAGATATGGCGCATCCTGCCGCTTAGCGGGGTCAGGATTGCAGCTCTCGCATAGTATCACATCGGGCGCATCTTCGTGCGGGCATTGCGGCATCCACGATTCCCACGGGTCACGCAGCAGGCGCGACGGCGGCCCGAAAGGATGAACCGCCGTCGCGCCCCCGCATGCAGGCCTACTCCTTGAGCCGCCGACGAATGGCCTTGTTGATGACCTTGAGCGCCTTAACGCGCGCATAGTGCTTGTCGTCGGACTCCACGACGGTCCACGGCGCGTACTCCGTCGACGTCAGCCTCAACATGTCGTTGACGCACCTCCGATAGAGGTCGTTCTTCTCGCGGTTGCGCCAGTCCTCGTCCGTGATCTTCCACCGGCGCGTCGGGTCGTCCTGGCGATCGCGGAAGCGCCTCAGCTGCTCGTCGGGACTCACGTCGATCCAGAACTTCACGAGCACGGCGCCCCACGTGCGCAAATCGTCTTCGAACTCGTTGATCTCCTCGAACGCCCGGCGCCACTCCTCCGGCCGCGCAAAGCCCTCGATGCGCTCGACGAGCACGCGCCCGTACCACGTGCGGTCGAATATCGCCGTGTGCCCCGTGCGCGGCAGATCGTTCCAGAAGCGCCACAAAAACGGATGTGCCAGCTCGTCGGAGGTTGGCGCAGCAATGGGATGCACAACGTACGACCGCGCGTCGAGCGCCGCTGCCACGCGCTTGATGTTGCCGCCCTTGCCCGCAGCGTCCCAGCCCTCGTATGCGATGATCAGCGGGATCCTGCTGCGATACAGTGCCAGCGACAGCTCCGATAGCTCGGTCTGCTCCTCCTTGAGCTCGCGAGAATAGTCGGCATCGGATATCGTCTTGTCGTAGGTCACATCGTCGAGCGACGGCACCTTCACGAGGTCAAAGCGAGAGGTCAGGTGCTTGGCCGAGCCGATGATGTCCCGCGGGCGCCGCACTGTGGGCGCCGACGCTCCCCCGCCCGTGCCCACCGTCGGCACGACAATCGACGGCGTCGCCATCGCCTCTTCGCTGGCATTGCCCTCACATGCGGAGGCAGCCGACGCAAGTACCGCGCCGAGCTCGGAGCCGACCGGCTCTCCCAGCGCCGTAGCAGCAAGGGCCGTCAACACGTCATCTGCGCCCAAGTTGCACGGAGGCACGGCGCCCGCGCCGTCCTTGAGCGCCTCGGCATCGCACGTAGCATCCATATCCGCATCTGACGAGGCAGCAACCGAGATGCTGACGGTCGCCGCCCGTGCCTCGTCGAGTCCGGTTCGCACGTCAGGCGAGACGTCCCCCGGCGCGCACTCGGACGCTTCGCCCGCCGCCTTGGGCGATCCCTCGCCAGCAGTCCCCGCATCATCGCGGCTTTCCGCCGACGCCCCGGCAGACGCTGAGTCTTTCGCCTCCTCCGTCACGGGCGGCCGATATTCGTGTGCCACGTCGCCAGCCGGAATGGGCTGCGACGTGTCGAAGCCGCGCGCCTCAAGGGCGGCTGTCATCTCGTCGGCCAGCGCCTGCATGATCTGCAAGTTCGCGTTGCGCTTGTGCAGCGCAGGAATAACGTGCCACGTGTCACCGCTTTTCGCGGAGCGCTCGAGCCAGTTATCGAACGTCTCGTAGTACTCGCCGTAGTGCTGCATCTGGCTAATGTCGCGCTCGTCGACCTTCCAGGCGGTATTGCGGTCGAGCATGAGGTCAACGGCGCGGCGGCGCTGCTCCTCAGCGGTGATGTGCAGGAAGAAGCGCACCATGAGATAGCCGTCTGCCTGAATCTGTCGCTCGAAGGCGCGGGCCGAGGCGATATGGCGCGAGATGCGTCGCTCCGCTCGCTGCCTGAGCACAGCGCGCGCATCGCGATCAAGCCCCGGGACGCTGTCGCCGTGGCGAACCTCCTCGATATACGCACGCGTCAGAGCGTCGTAGTATGCCTGGTCGAAGATCGTCATCGTTCCGTGAGCACCCAGACGACTCCAGAAGCGAGCCATGAACGGCATGCGCGACTCATAGCCCACCGGGTCTTCCGTCGTGTGGACTGCATAGAGACGCGGGTCGAGGTTGACGACAAGATCGGATATGCGCGCGCCCTTGCCCGAGGAGCCCCAGCCCTCGAACAGCACGACCGTACCCATGCCGACAGCCTTGGCCTGCTGTTGGAGCACCATGAGGCGCTCCTGCAGCTCGGCGCGGCGTCTTCGGTACTCACCGCCCGCGATCCGGTCCTCGAACGTCACTCGCTCCAGCATGGTGCCCCCTTCTCGCCCGCGATCCCTGGCAGTGCGCGCCACGCATGCCCGCAGGCACGCTCGCTACGCCTTGGTACCCATACTTTATGCCCGGCGCGACCATTTCGCACGCAACGGAGTGAGCTTTCGCGACCGAGAAGTCGCCTCGGAAGGCCAGAGCAGCCGCCAAAGGGGCGGTTTTGGCCAAAACCTGGCAGCTTTGCGAGCCGCTCTCGCCCCAACGGGCGCCCACGGATAGCGAGCCATATACCTGCCGCGAGAAAAACCCAGGTCGCCGCTTGCCCACCGGCTCGAGAGAGCCCTTCTGGCGGCAGTCCAGGGCGAGGACCCCTCACAAAGCGGGCGCATTTTGGCCACGGAGGCCCCTCGGAAGTCTGCTCTGGGGCTCCGGCTGCCTTCCGCGGAGGATCGGAGTCGCCGAGCACGGTCGATCCGGACGTGCCGACGCCTCCCGTAAGTCCCGGGAGCAAGAGCACCTAACCTCCAGCGCCCCAGATACAGAACGCCCCGGGAGCGCGCGTTGGACACGCACGTCCCCGGGGCAGCAAAACTCCGTCCAGCAGGATTACTAGGCGATCGGGTCGGCAGCGGCAGCCTTCTGGCCGGCAATGCGGCCGTTCACGAGGCAGTCAGCCGTGGCGCAGGAGCCGAGGCGGCAGGCGCCGTGCACACCACCGGTGACCTCGCCGGCCGCGTAGAGGCCCTCGATCGGGTTGAGGCGCACGTCGAGCACGCGCGTGTCGACGTCGGTCTTCACGCCGCCCATCGTGTGGTGCACCTTCGGCCACAGGCGCGTCGCGTAGAACGGGGCCGTCTCGATCGGCTTGGCGGTCTCGGGGATCGTCTTGCCGAACTGCTCGTCATTCTTTGCCGCCACGTAGCCGTTGTAGTCCTCCATCTGCTTGAGGAAGGCGTCCTTCGGCATGTTGAAGTGCTCGGCGACCTCCTCGAGCGTGTCAAACTTCCAGGACACGCCGTTCTCGAGGCACATCTCCAAGTTCGGGCGGCTCCAGTCGGGCACGTTAGCATCATCGATGACCTGGATCAGCGGCTCAGCGACCTCGAAGATGACGTCGCAGTAGCGCTTGCGGTCCGTGAGCTCGTTGACGCAGCGCTCGCCGGTCAGCGGGTTGATGCTGGGAGCGAAGCCAGCCGCGGAGTCGATCCAGGTCGGGCCAACGCCGTAGCCCTCCTCGTCAGGGCTGCACCAGGGGCCGCACTGGATCCAGTCGAGGTGCACGGTCAGCGCGCCGCAGTCCATGGCCGTGCAGAGGCTCTCGGCCGTCGCACCGGCGGCGTTCGTGCAGTCGACCGTCTCGTCGAGGCGCGGATCATGCTGCTTGCGCCAGTTGACGTCGCGGCCAAAGCCACCGGAAGCCAGGACGACGCCACGCTTGGCCTTGACGTAGAGCGGCTCGCCGGAGGTCGGGTCGTTGTTGGAGGCGCCCACGCGCAGCTCGGCGCCGATGACGCGGCCGGACTCGTCCTTCACGAGGTTGGCGAGCATCGTCTCGGTCTGGATCTCGATGCCCATCTCGGACAGCTTGTCGATGAGCGGCAGCACCATAGAGGCGCCGTGGGCCGTGACCGGGTGCAGCGTGCGCAGGATACTGTGGCCGCCGTAGGGGATGGGGTTAGCCTCGCCCGTCTCCTCGTTCATCTGCCACTCGGTGCCAAGGACGTCGCGCGTCCACTCCCACGTCTCGTTGGACTTCTCGGCGATGACGCGGCACTTCTCGACGTCGTTCAGGAACAGGCCGGCAACCTGCATGTCGTGGACGTACGCGTCGACGCTGTCCTCGATGCCCAGCGCCTTCTGGCCATCGGACATGCACACGGCGAAGTCGCCGTCAGCCACGAGCGAGTTGCCACCCGTGATGGCGAGCTTCTCGACGATCTTGACGTCGACGCCCGCGGCGCCGGCCTCGTAAGCGGCAGCGAGTCCGGAGTAGCCTGAGCCGATGACAAGGACGTCGCACTCCTCGTCAAACGTCACGTCCTCGGCGGCAAGCGCCGGCACGGGCTGGTGGGCGGCAAGACCCGCGACGGCGAGCGCAGCCGTCCCCAGAGCCGCACCCTTGACGAACGCACGACGACCGATCTGCTCCTGCATGATAGATCCCCTTTCGTTACCCGTTGGCATATCCCGTGAGTGTCATTTGCTTTCGCTCGGGCGGCCCGTGCGTCCCGTTGGGGCGCCCGGCGTCGCCTTCCGCGTCGCTGGCCACAGAATGCCGCGGGGAGGTGTCCGGCGTCATGCCCCCGAGATAGTGAACGATCGATGGGGATGCCATAGCGATGGGGAGGAAACGGAGTCACTATCGCTGGGGGATGGACAAGGCTAGGGGCTCTGAGCTGCCCAAACGAGATTGAGAGCTCCCATAGGGCACATGCGAGCCCAAAACTAGCCCCGTGCGCGCTCCCGAGCGATCGTGTCCTGCGTCATCTCGATGACGTCGAGCAGCTCCTGCTGGGAGTGGATGCCGAGCTTGCGGTAGACGTTCGTCGCGTGCGTCTTGGCCGTCTCGAGCGAGATGCCGAGCTCGTCGGCGACAAACTGGCGGTTGCGACCCCGACCGAGCAGACTGCACACGTCGGTCTCGCGCGGGGAGAGGGCGTATGTGGCGCGGATGTGCGCGATGACGCCCTCGTAGTCGCGCACGTGCAGGCCACCCTCGCCCGCTGCGGTCGTCGCGCCGGGACGCACGTTGCCCCAGCCAAACTGAGGACGCTCGAACGACACGGCGACGAGCAGGATGAGCAGCGTCGCCACGCTTGACACGATGCGCTGGCCCTCGATGTCGATGCCGACGCACGCGACGTTCCACAGCAGCAGACCCAATGCGGCGCCCGCCTCCGTTGCGAACAGACCGAGCGCGACGGAGCGCGCAGCCGGTACTTCGTGACGCAGCTGCTTCGAGCCGAGCAGCGACCAGAACGCGATGAAGAAGTACTGGTAGCCCAAGGCATGGATGCCGGGGCCGAACAGGTAGAACGCCTCGTAGGGGAACAGCAGATACGCGATGGCCATCAGAGGAAGCGACGTGCGAAACACGAGCTGCCACGCGTCCATCTTGAGCAGGAACGCCGTGAGGAACGTCAGCGCCGCCGCGAGGATCGTGCCGATGACGACGCCATAGCACGACAGCCAGTACAGCTCCTTGGGCACGACCTCGAACGACGCGTTGATGAAGCCGTGCGAGAAGCCGAAGACGAGCGAGATGACCGCAAGCAGAAGGAACGAGCGGTCGCGCACGAGCGGGGCGAGCGCCTCACGAATGCGTGCGGCACCCCGAGGGGCGGGGATGTCCTGCTGGCCGGTCAAGGTGGGCTGGGCCTTGGTGTCGGACTGGCCGGGCTCCGTAGTGGGCGGCACCTCGCCGCGATGGCCGGAGGAGCAGACGAAGCCGGCGACCGGGCAGAGCATGCCGACCGCAAGCGGAATCCACGTAGGCGCGGCGTTGCACAGGAGGAACAGCAGGCCGCTGGCAGCCATGGCCAGCACGTTGTGCGTCAAGGCGACGCGCATGCCCAGCGAAGATGTTGCCGAGCACCACAGGCACAGCAAGCAGCCCTCGCACGTGCCCGTGAAGAAGCCGGATGCCAGGGCGATGGCGCTGATGGAAGAGTCGCTCAGCGGAGGGGTCAGCGCGAGCACGAGGCCGAGCGATGTGCCCAGGACGCCGCTGGCCAGCGCCGCGATGCGCAGGCCCGATGCCAGTCTGCGTCCCGAGGCAAGGCACGACGCAACAAGGACGATGCCGACGGAAGCCGCGAGCATGACGACGTTGACGCCCCAGCGGGCATTCGTGAGCTCGATGGTATACGTACGCAGGGAGAACGGGCCTCCCCAGTAGATGAGCCACGTCCACAGGTACATCAGAGCTAGGCCAGCGACGATGCGCCAGTCCCAGCGTATGCCGCGGAACATGCTCTCTGTCCTCATGCGCACCCCTCCGCCGACTCCCGTTTTCGCATAGTATGCCGCATTTCACAGCTCCGGGGCGCAGCCGAAAAAACCTCTGCGGGCACCGAAACGAGGTGCAGACTCAGCTAAAGGGACACTTTCTGTCCCAAACGGGCGCGCGTGTATGGCCAGCTGACCCGACAGATTCCCACAAGGCGGAGGTGACGTGCCAAAACCGCAGGTGAATAGCGAGTCGCGCAGGTCGAGGAGGGAGACGGCGTCGGGAGCGCCATGCACGCCTCCCCTTCCTGGCCAGAAATCGGTCCGACGGCTACAGCCTGGGGCGCAACCGCACGCTACCCCTCCCCCTGCCGAGAATCATCCCGCAAGCTGAGGCCCGAGAACGGGGCGCCGATGTAGCCCGACAGTCGCATCCCGGAGCACTCCCAGCCGCTCGCGCACACTGCAGGGACCGCTTCTGGGGCCTCGCATCCCTCCCTGCAGCCATACCCGCGCAGGTACGCGTCCCAAAGCGCGACCGCGATCCATGGCGCGACCGCAGTCTCGCCCTCGCTACGAGAACACCTCGGGGCCACATGCGCCGTCCGTCAGTCGCAGCCAGGGGACTTACGCCCCAGGGCCCACCCGGCTCGCTCGCACGCGGCACAAAAACGCCCCGGGGCCGCGCGCGTGATCTGCGCAGGCTCCCGGGGCGGCGAGATATCGTATGTCGTCCACAGCTACGGACGCTGCTTGCGCTCACGGCGCTCGATGGCCTCCTTGAGCGCGTCGATGTCCTTCTGCGTCTTGCGGCTCTTGATGAACATCGCGATGGCGAAGGCCATCAGGATGATCCAGATGAGCGCATAGGCAGCAATGACGAACGGGGCCGAGCTCAGGGCCGTCGAGTACACGTCAGCAAGTACAGGATCCATGGCAGTCTCCTTTGAGAGTCAGCGAATCGTCGGGTCGGGCGTCGAGCCCTAGTCGTCGAGCTCCTCGAAGCGGCGCTTGAGAGCCTCGACCTGCTGGGCCTGCTCCTCGACGCGCAGGCGCAGGCGGTAGATGCCAAAGCCCGCCAGCAGCATGCCGAAGATACCGCACAGGAAGGGCAGCAGCATGTCAGGCGGCAGGCCGGAGTCGGTGCGGAACACGACCGGGTGGATGGACGAGGGAATAAGGCGCGTGATGAAGAACGAGATGGGCGCGTCCACGGCGGCGAGGATGCCAAACACGGCCGAGAACCGGGCGCGCTTCTCGGGGTCATCGATGGCCGCGCGCAGGATGAAGTAGGCGATGACGAGAAGCATGAGGATGAAATACGTCGTCAAGCGCGGCTCCCACACCCACCAGACGCCCCACTCGACGCGCGTCCACAGGTCGCCCGACACCATCGTTGCCAGGATGAACACGAGGCCCACCTGCATGCACAGGCGCGAGCGCGTGTCATAGCGTGCGTCCTTGCGCACGAGCAGCAGCACGCCGTAGACGGCAGCCACGATGATGAACACGAACGACACGACGGCCACGGGCACGTGGAAGTAGAAGATCTTCTGCGAGAACAGCTGCAGGTGATCGACGACCTGTCCGTTCACAACGTACGTCTCGTCGAGCACGGCGCCGTTGACCATCGGGGCCTTCAGGAACGCCCACAGAAAGTCGAACGTCGTCAGAATGAGCCCCAGGACAAGCGTCACGATAGCAACGGTATCCCACGGTATCCGGGACGCGCCAGAGCGCTTGGTATCCGCCACGGCTCGCCTCCTTTCCTTTCATGTGCGAGCCCAGCGGGCCCACCCAGCAGATACGTGCAGACGGGGCGCCAGTCGCGCCCCGCCCGACTACGAACCAACGACGAAATCGTACAAGCCCCAGGCCACGGCCACCATGATGATGTCGTAGCCGCCGGCCAGCGCCAGAGAGCGCCAGAACGTCACCATCTGCCCCTCGACGCCTGTCAGCGCCACGGCCGTCGACGACACACAGGCGTAAAGCAGCGGGAAGATGAGCGGGATGAACAGGATCGCGAGCAGCACGTCCTTGCCGCGCGTGTCCATCGTCATCGTGGAAAGAAACGTGCCGACGCCCGCCACGCCGATCGTACCGACGAACAGCGGCAGCACGATGAGCCCAGCCGTGGGCGCCACCTGAGCGCCGCCAAGGAAGAACAGGAAGAACAGCGGCACGGTGATGATCTCGACAGCAAGCAGGAACAGGCAGTTGCTCGTAGCCTTGGCGAAGAAGATGGCGCCGCGGCTCACGGGCGCGAGCAGCACGCCCTCGAGGCAGCCGTCAGCCGTCTCGTGCGAGAACGAGCGGTTGAGGCCGAGCAGCGACGTGAACACGATGAGCGCCCACAGCAGGCCCGCGGCGACGTTGAGCACGTCAAGCGCGTCGCCGGTCTGCGAAAGCGTCGCGCCATACACCGTGAGCACGAGCAGCGCGTACACGCCCATGGAGACGAGCATGTCGCGCGTGCGCAGCTCCATGCGCACGTCTTTGGCAAGCAGCGTGCGGTACTGCGACCACGCGCTCGGGCCGCGACGGGAATCGCCGGCATCGTTCGCACCCATCTACGCCACCCCCATCCCGACCGTCTCCAGGTACGTCTTGCGGAACTCCTCGGCGTCGAAGTTCTCGCGCGCGTCGAACGCCACGACGCGGCCGCGCGCCAGGATGAGTGCGTGCGAGCACAGCGAGAAACCCTTGTCGAGGTCGTGCGACACCATGACAAACGTGCGACCGGCGCGCACGCGACCAATGAGCTCGTCGAACAGGTGCACCGCGTGCGGGTCGAGGCCCGCGTACGGCTCGTCGAGCAGCACGAGGTCGGGGTCGTTGATGAGAGCGCGTGCAATGGAGAGACGCTGCGTCATGCCACGCGAGAACGTGCGGGCCGCGTCGTTGGCGCGGTGGTCGAGCTCGACGACCTCAAGCAGCTCGCTGATGCGCTCGCGGGCGTCGGGAACGCCGTAGAGCCGCGCGAACAGCTCGAGGTTCTCGCGCGCCGTGAGATCACCGTACACCATGGACTTATGCGAGATGAGGCCGATGCGGGCACGCAGCTCCTCGGGGTGCTCGAGCGCGTCGACGCCGAGCATGGAGAGCTTGCCGTGCGTCGGGCGCGACAACGTCGACAGGATGCGCAGCAGCGTCGTCTTGCCGGCGCCGTTGGGCCCGAATATCGACAGGAAGGCGCCGGCGGGCAGCGCGAAGTCCACGCCGTCGAGCGCCCGCCGGTCGCCAAACACCTTGCACAGGTCGCGCGCGTCTATCGCAAGCTCGGCGTCCCCCGGCGCCACGGCGCTCGCTTCCCCCTTGCGTGCGATGTCCATGCTACTTCGACTTCCTCGGACGAGCCTTCTTGGCCTTGGCCGACGCCGCGCCGCCCTTGACGTTGGCCTGGCCCGCGACGAACTTCACGGGCTCGGGCGTCGTGGCGCTGTCAACCACCTGCAGGGCGCCGCCACGCTTGGGCAGCGTGCACGCGATGATGCCGACCGTCATGATGCCAAAGCCTGCCCACACCATCCAGATGAGCGGGTTGACGCGGGCGTTGATGACAACGGAGCCATCAGACGTGTAGCCCTGGAACGCGACAAACAGGTCCTCGAAGAACGAGGAACGCGTCTCGGCCGACAGCTTCGTCTGGCCGTAGCCGCTAGAAGCCGTGAGCGCAACCGTGGGCTGCATCTCGCCGAGGTCGGTGCCGTCACGCGTCACGCCGATCTTGGCCGTGTACACGATGTTGTTCGACTGGTCATAAGCGTTGGAGTCGCCACGGTACTCGAGCGTGTAGCTGCCGAGCTGCATCTGCTGCGTCGTGCCCTCGTCGAGCGTGAACGTGTGCTCCGTGACGTACATGCTCGACGCGATGAGGCCCACGAGTACGATGCCGAGGCCGAAGTGCGTCAGGTAGCCGCCCGCCTGAGCGGGAGCCTTGGCAAACAGGCGCACGATGGCCTGGCCGGCGTTCTCGCTCTTGTTGGCCATGCGGCCGCGTACGCCACGCACGACGAGGTACGCAGAGTTGGCCACGAGCAGCGCCGCGACGAGCAGGCCCAGGATGGCGAGGCCGTTGTAGTACCACGACGGACCCATGGCCGCCAGGTCGGCTGCCGGCGTGCCGCCGCTGGCGAGCAGCGCGTTGTACGCCGGGAACAGGCGCGTGACCCACAGCACCATGAGCAACACGAACAGGACGATGCCGATGACGGCGGGCACGCGGATGTTCTTGGCGAACTCCGCGCCGTCCGTCTTGCGCCACGCAAGGAACGGGCACACGGCCGCAAGCGCGCAGAACACGACGCCGAGCGGACGCGACACGGAGTCGTACGCGCCAGCGCCCACCGTGACGCCGCCGGCAGGCAGCCAGGCGGGCAGGGCGCTGGAAATCGTGAGGTAGGCCAGCAGCACGGCCGAGAACACCATGATGAGGTTCGTCAGGTAGAAAGAGCCGTTCTTCGAGATGACGGACTCGATGTCGTCACCACTCGCAAACGTGGAGCGGCGCACGAACCAGCCCACGAGCAGCGCGAGCATGGCCGCGCTCATGATGAGCAGGAAGATGACCGTGGAGACCTGGTCCTCGGAGAACGCGTGGACAGACTGCACGAGGCCGGAGCGCGTGATGAACGTGCCGAGCACGACGAAGCAGAACGTCAGCGTGGCGGCGAGTAGCGCCCAGCCGCGCATCATGTCGCGCTTGCGGTAGACGTTGAAGCTGTGCAGCATCGCAACGCTCGTGAGCCACGACAGCAGGCTCGCGTTCTCGACGGGGTCCCAGCCCCAGTAGCCGCCCCAGCCCAGCACGACGTAGGCCCACACGGCGCCGAGGCCGATGCCGATCGTCAGGAAGATGAACGAGAACAGGGCGATGCGCTGGCACAGGTCGATCCAGCGGTGCGACGGGTCGTTGACGACGAGGGCGGCGATGCCATACGCGAACGGGATCGTCATGCCGGCGTAGCCGATGAACAGTGTCGGCGGGTGCAGCGCCATGGCCCAGTGCTCGAGCAGGACGTTCATGCCCCAGCTCGCCGCTGAACCCGTCAGGTTGCCGTTCTCGTCGATGAGCGAGGGGCTCGTCGCCACGAACGGGTTGTTGCTCGAGGAGAACAGCATCGTCATGACGAACAGGATGAGCACAACCTCGGTGATGACGAGAGCGACCGTCGTCAGGTCGTCAGCGTGCTTGCGGCGCCGCCAGGCAACCCAGGCCGCAAAGGCCGCGATGAGGAAGCCCCACAGCAGCAGTGACCCGGCGCGGCTCGCCCACAGGCCGGCGAGCTGGAACAGCCAGAACAGGCCGTCGCCCGTGTCGGTGGGATAGTTCTGCGCCACGTACGCGATGGCGACGTTGTGCGCAAAGAAGCCATGCACGATGACGAGGCAGCTGATGAGGATAGTGGCTGCCGAGACAAACACGAGCGCAAAGCCCGCCTGCTTGAGGGCGGGGCTGCGCCGCGCCTGTCCCCATGCGAGGCAGACGACCGATGCGAGCGAGCTCAGCAGGCACGCCCACAGCGCAAGCGCGCCCAGCGTTCCCAGTGCGTACGAAACCATGTGTTGACCGCCCTCTCCACGCCGGCCCAGTCGCGCCGACGTACGTCCGTGCATTCCCCGATGCGAGCCTAGCGCTCGCTTACGCGTTCTCCCCCGCGGCGCTGACGCTGGAGTCGATCGCAACGTCGGTGGCCTCGAAGACCGTCATGTCCTGGGAGAGCTTTCCCGTCACAACGACGGCCGTGCCCTCCTCCATGCCCTCGGGCAGCGCGCCGTCGTAGGCGACGTCGACGCTGGCCTCCTGCGAGTTCAGGTTGAAGCGCACGTCGGCGTTCACGTCGGCCAGCGAGCCATCCGTGACATAGCCGGCGAGCTTAACCTCCGTGCCGATGTAGGCGCTCGGGTTGTGGAACATCACGCCCACCGTGAGGGCGCCCTCGGCACTCTCGTACTTGGAGGGGCACTTCGTCACCATCTCCGTGGCGTGCAGCGCGCCGTCCGTGACCGTGCCCGTGCAGATGGCCGTGACGCCGTTGCCAAACGTGGCCGGAAGCGCACCGTCATACGTGACGTCGAGCGTCTGGGAGGCGTCGGCCTCGTCGCAGACCTGGAAGACGGCCGTCGTGCCCTGCGTCGTGTAGGAGCCATCAACGACCGTGCCCGAGACCTGCACCTTCTTGCCCTCGTACTGGCCGGAGGCGGCGTCGCCCACCGACAGGGCCTTCGCCGTGCCGCCCGAGCCCAGGAACACGAACAGCAGCAGCGCCACAACGACGACGATGAGGCCCACAAGCGTAAGGCGCTTCTTAGCCTGAGAATTCATGCCAGCACGCTCCTTCCGCGCCCGCCGTCGCCACGCGAGGGGACGCCTCCTCAGCAGCCAGGGCCGCCGGCAACCCGCATCACCTGGGAAAGCGATGCGCGCTCCACACTCGGCCCGCTCAAGATAATCTGCCCTGAAGTATATCCAAGGCGCGGGCCCGCAGATGACTCGACGGGAAAAGTCCTCCCCTCCTTGCGCAAACGCAAGCAAGCCTGAAAGAAGATTCACAAACCGGGAGTCGCACGAAAAGACCCGGCCCCTCGCATGGAGAGACCGGGTCGTTGGAAACGCTCGCCGTGCTGTCGTGTCTACTGGGCCGCAGGCGCCGCGACAGCCGTGATGTCGGCGGCAGCCATCATGTCGGCCGTCGGGACCTCGACGACATTCGTGGCCTCGCCGGGGATCTCGCGAACAGGCTGCGCGCAGATCGTGCGGCAGGCGTAGGAGCCCATGCCCATGCAGTCCTCGATGCCCACGACGGACACCTCGCTGTACTGGCCCACGTCGCCGGCGTGATACAGGCCGGGGATCGGGTTGCCGTCCCAGTCGAGCGTCTCGCCGTTCTCGCCCCAGTGCAGGCCGCCGATCGTATAGATGGCGCACGGCACGAGCTGGGCCGCGTAGTACGGCGGCTGGCCCAGGGCCTGCAGCTTCGGCGTGCCGTAGTAGGCGTTCGGCTGCTCGGCGCGGTGGAACTCGGGGTCGACGCCCTGCTCGCAGTAGCCGTTGTACGTGTCGATCGTCTCCTGCAGCGCCGCGGCATCGATGGGGTCGTTGCCGCTGGACTCCGCGAGCTTCTCGACGAGCTCCTCGATGGTGTCGGCCTGGACGAACCAGCCCTTCTCGAGCTCGGCCTTGTTGTCGTCGCTCCACGTGTAGATGTCCTTGGCGTACGACCAGCCGATGTTGCCCAGCGTGCCGGCACCGCTCAGCTTGCCGCCGTCCATGAGCTGGGAGTCGAAGATGAGGTACATCGGCAGGTTCGTGAAGCCCTGGTAGGCCATCCAGCCACCGCCGTAGTTAAACGGCTCGTACAGGCACTTCGTGTGGATGAACTCCTTGTCCTCGTCCATGAAGCGCTTGCCCTGGGCGTTGACGATGATGCGCGCGCCGCAGAACTCGCCGTCGGGCGTGTGCAGCATGGCGGTGCCGAGCTCGTCGCTCGCCTTCTTGTAGGCGACGCTGGCCTGGCCGTTGAGCTCGAGGCACATCCACGTCAGGTTCTTGAGGGCCGCGCCCACCGACAGGCCCATGAGTAGGCCGTCGCCCGTGCACGTCGGGGCGCCCTGGTTGGCCAGGCCCACCTCCTTCGGCACGACGAAGCGGGCCACGAGCTCCTGGTTGCCCAGGAAGCCGCCCGTGGAGAGCAGCACGCCGCGGTTGGCCTTCACCGTGACGGGGTTGCCGTCCTTGTCCTCGGCCTGCACGCCGAATACCTCGTGCGTCACGGGGTCGGCGATGAGCTGCTTGCCAGGCGTCTCGTACAGCACGGTCACGCCGCAGCCGTCGACGATCTTCTTGGCCGTCGCCCAGACGCCCTTGCCGCCAGTCGTGCGGTCAAGGCCGTTGGCGTCGAGCCACGTGGCAACCGCGAGGCCCTCGTCGGAGACAGCCTGGATCGTCTCCTTGCTGATGTAGCCGCGCGACCACACGTACATGTTGTCAACGTTGTTCGGGAAGACGGCGCCGGCGCTGGCGCACGTGGAGCCGCCGCACATGACCTCGTCGCACTTCTCCAGGACGATGCAGCTCACGCCCTCGGCAATGGCCTCGCGCGCCGCGGCGGCGCCGGCGATGCCGTAACCCACGATGACGACGTCGGCCTCGTAATCCCACGTCTGCGGGAGCTCGCTCACGATGGTCTGCGCCTGGGCCTTCGGGGCCAGAGCGCCCAGACCAAGCGCGGCGCCGCCCAGAGCGGCCGTCTTCAGAAAGTCCCTGCGCTCGATTCCCTCACTCATGTTGCGTTCCTCCTTGTCGCCGTGCATACCGTGCGAACCTGACGTTCACAGTACGGGATAGGGCGGGCACCACACCTCTTCCGAACTCTTCGATATGCTGTGTGGGGGCTCATACCTTTCGGATGATTGGGCGTTTGCGCAGGTGATGGTAGGGTGGCGTGCAGTACCAGTTAACCGGGTCTTTCGGGATAGCGCGCCTACGATTTGCGCCGACACCCCCACACGACAATCGGAGGTGCAACGGCGTGAACCTTAGTTTGCCCGCGATGCGGCTCGACCCCAAATGGAAGATCGTCGCGCGCACAGCCGTGCTCGACGCCATCGTGTGGGTGTGGTTCCATCAGGCATCCTACCACTCCCGCTTCACGGAGGCGTACGTCGCCACGCCCGCACTGTTCGGCCAGATGGGCTGGGCGCTCGTGTTCTCGGCGCTGTTCGGCGTGATGTTGCTGCTGCCCGGCTGGAACCGCGTGCCCGTACGCGCCCGCGTGGGGTTCTCGCTGCTCGCGTCGGGCTCGGTGGCCGCTATCATCGCGCTCGACCTGCTGGGGCTCTCGAGCACGTCACTCGGCTTCTTCGTCGCCATCGTCATGCACCTCGCGCTGACGGGGTGCCAGATCTTGCGCCTCGAGAACCTCGCAAAGGCAGGTGGGCCGCGCGCACTCGTGCTGTCGCTGTTCGGGTCGTTCATCCTGTTCTACGCGCTGAGCGCCCTGCTCATCGTCGCGCCTGAGACCCTGTACGACAGTTTCATGATCGCCGCGCCGCTCGTGCTGCTCGTTGGTTACCGCCAGCCGCTCTCCCCCGCCGACTACTCGCAGGGGCTCACGCGCAAGCTCGTCATCCTGCCCGCCAACGTCCACCTCATCATCATGGGCGTGGCCGCCGGCGTCATCTACGCCTCGGAGGAAACGCGCAGCGCCACGTCACTCGCGCAGCTGTTCGTAGACCCGTCACCCGTGTTTCTCATCATGATGCTGCTCTACATGGAGCTCGGCATCGTCACGGCAGCAAAGCTCAAGCTGAAGCACGGCGTGTACTTCGCGTTCATGGGGCTCACGTGGGCGCTCGGCAGCTTCTTGGGGCACGTCGTGTGCGAGGTGCTACCCGGCGTGCCTAGCTCGACGTATGCCGCGCTGGCGGCCCTTGTCGTGCTGTCGTTTTTCGTGTTCGAGGGGACGTGGGAGCGCGCCGCGGCAGACGAGGGGGCCGAGCGGGCGCAGCGCATCGAGAGCGTCGTCGAGCAGGGAGAGCTGACGAAGCGCGAGCGGGAGGTGCTCGACCTGCTGCTCGAGGGGCGGAGCCTGCCGTACATCCAGAAGGAGCTCTACATATCGGAGGGCACGGCGCGCACGCATGCGAGCCATCTGTACAGCAAGCTCGGCGTGCACAACCGACAGGAGCTGATAGACCTGTTCAAGTAGGGCTCGGGCAGGTGTCGCCTCTGTGCGGCCCGGGTACCTGGCGGCAACGTGGGGCGCCGGGCCCTATCTCTGTGCTCAAACAGTCTCGCGTCGCTCGAGCTTCGGCGAAAAGGGCCCTACCACTCGGGCGCGCATACCGTCGGAGCCCGAGTGCTGCGGAACTGCGCCAGAGATGGGGCCCGGCACCTCGCAGGCGCTTCTCGCACCGGAGCCGGAGGGCGAACCTCCCAAATTTGCGGGAGTCAAAAACGCGTGCGGTCGGCCCGCCTTGCACACAAGGGGGCGATTCGTGGCCAGGAGGCGGGCTTGTGTATGGGGCCATTTCCCGAGTGGCGCCCTTCTCGGCTGCGGGAATTTCGCAAGCTGCAGCTTTGTCTTTCAGGTTTGGTGGGCAGGAGCGGGGAGGTTAGAGGGCCTATTCACGAGCTCAGTTTCTGGCCAGAATGCGCGCGCTTCCACGCAAAAACAGGCGGCCAGCCCGCTCTGGTGGGAGGGGCCGGCCGCTTCGAGGCCACGGGCGTCGGGGGTGCGCCCGGACCGCGATGGGTAGAGCTGTCGAGCGTACGCCGCCCGGGGGTTCGGGCTCAAACGCGCGCGTTACTCGGCGTAGTTGGCCAGGAACGGGCCATCCGTCTCGATGACGGACGTGCACAGGTCGGGCACGAACACGTACTGCGCGCAGGCCGGCTCAAAGAAGCGGTCAATGTACGTGATGTGGATGGGCTGCATGATGTAGGCACCCGGATAGACCGAGGGATCGGAGTAGTCGCACTCGAACACGTAATCCCACGTCTGCGAGCCCTCGCTCTCGACGACCTTCGAGATCTTCGAGTTGACAAAGCCGGGCACGAAGTCCTGCATGTAGGGCATGACCTCGTAGGCGTGCTCGACCATGGCGGGATCGGCGCCGTCACGCACATGCGTGAACAGCAGGCGGTGGCACGTGGCCTTTTCGGTGTCCGTCAGCTTGAGGATGCCGTCGTCGCCGTACGCCGCGAACTGGTACAGGCTCACGCGCTTCGTGTCAGCGAGCATGTCCTTGAGGTTGGCCCACGTGTCGGTGCCCTTGGCCTCCTCGTAGGCATCCTGGTTCGGGAAGCCGATCTCGAACATGATGTTGCCAGGAGCCTGCGTGGCGGGCTCGAGGACGATACCGATGACGGAGACGTCGCTCAGCGCCTTGCCGGCAGCCTCGAGGTCGGCGTAGAGGGCCTGCTGGTCGGCCTCGGGCAGACCTTCGGCGTACGAGACGAGAAACGATGCGCTAAACATTGTTCAGCACCTCCATGTCGGCGGGGTCGGCGAAGTACGAGCGGTCCATGCTCACGGTGCGCTCGCGAACCTCGTCCCACCACGCCTGGACATCGGGGTTGGGGCGCAGCGGCGTGTCGATACCCCAGCACCCGCCAACGCCGGCGACCTTCCACGTGAACGTGAGGACGTTGGAGTCCATGGGCAGCCAGCACGGCGGCGCCACGAGCGTGCTCACGAGCTCGGCACCCGTCGCCTGGGCGAGCGGGGCGTAGCGCTCGAGGTAGTCGTTCAGGAACGCCTCGCCGTCGCCGGGCTTCGTCTCGTAGCGGTCGACGACGTAGATCGGCGGGACGGCAGCTGCGGCTGCAGCAGCCTCGCCGTCTGCGCTCGCGGACGCCTCGGCAGCCTGGGCCGCGCCGGTGCCTGCCAGCAAGTCGCCCGCGGCGACGACGCCCGCGGCGCCGGCCGCCATCATGCAGAATCGCCTTCTATCGACGCCTGTAGTTTCTTTCATGCGTGCATCTCCTCCTTGTCGATGCCCCTTGATATGCGAGCAGATCCGCAGATTTCCGCAGGTACGCTCACGTATTCCAAGGTAGCCTCGGCAGGAGTGCCAACGCGTCCGTAGAAGCCACCGATATCGCTGAGCGCGCGTCATACGAAAGGGATGAGTGAGGGTCGCGGGGACGCCAGGGGCGAGGAGGAAATCGGGAGGACCGGCGAAGCTGGGACTCGGGGGCAGGGTGCGGAGAACCCCGGGGGCGCCGAGAGCCGAGGGCCAGGGCGAGACGGGGCACGGAGGGCCCTGGGTGCGCCGAGGGCCAGGGGCGAGGCGGGATGCGGAGGGACCCCGGGGGTACCGCGAGGGCCAGGGACAAGGCGCGGCGCATAGGGACCTGGGGCACCGAGGGCCGGGGACGAGGTGGGCACTCAGGCCTGGCACGGATTTGCGGATCTGCTAGGTTTTGCAAAACGGGAGGCGAAGTCTGGGCGCAAATTGCGGGCGTGCTAGGTTTGCACGGGTTCTGCGGGCACCCGGATGCGTTTCCTGCGAAGTACCGCGCTTTCTACCTGCGGTTTTCTTGCGAGCGAGATGGACCTGCCGGTGGTGGCGCCTCCGCAAACCTCGCAGAGCCGCGCATCGCGCCCAGATCCGGACGGGCGGTTTGCAAAACCTGGCAGATCCGCAAAACGCGCCCACCCGGGCACGGTAGCCCCCAGCGGCGTCGCCCCAGTGTGGCGTGCGCAGTCGCAAAACGTGTCGGGGTCCGGGGAGACCCTACCCACATGCGTATAACCCCAGCATGACACACCCGCCCGGAGGTCCCACCCACATGCGTCGCCCCAGTATGGCGCACGCAACCGCAAAACATGTCCGCCCGGGAATTCCGACCTGCACGCCTCGCCCCAGCATGACGCACCCGCCCGGGTGTCCCCTGTGGAGTCGCCCCAGCAAAGCACGCGCGGCCGCCAAGCGCACCCTCCCGGGAGTCCCCGCACGTCGCTCCGGTGTGGCGCGCACAGTCGCAAAACGCGCCGGAGCCCGGGATCCCACCCGTATGCGCAGCCCCAGCATGACGCACCCGCCCGGGTGTCCCCTGTGGAGTCGCCCCAGCAAAGCACGCGCGGCCGCCAAGCGCACCCACCCGGGAGTCCCCGCACGTCGCCCCGGCAAAGCGCACGTAGCCGCAAAACGCGCCGGGGTCCGGGGACTCCCACCCGCATGCGTTGCCCCAGTGTGGCACACGCAGCCCCGCGAAGCGCGCCCACTCGGGCGCCCCTGACACGCCCCCCAGCAAGGCACGCGCGCCCGGAAACCAGCGGAGCCCGCACCGGCTCTCCGGCACCCGCGCTCCCCTATCCCCGGCGAGCACTCACGCGATGCAGCGCCCACGTGAGCGCCGTCACGAGCACGAGACTCGCAGCGAGCGCCAGCCACGGGCTCGCCGTCACGCCGATGATGGCGTAGCCCACGAGTCCGCATGCCATGACGAGGCCGGCATAGGGAATCTGCGTCGAGACGTGACGCAAGTGGTTGCACTGCGCGCCCGTCGACGAGAGGATCGTCGTGTCCGAGATAGGCGAGATGTGGTCGCCGAACACAGCGCCTGCAAGCGTCGAGCCGATAGCCGCCAGGTAAAGCGGGTCAGACGGCTGGAACAGGCCGAGCACGATGGGCAGCAGCAAGGCCATCGTGCCCCACGACGTGCCCATCGCAAACGAGATGAACGCCGCGACGACGGAGATGAGTACGGGCAGCATGCTCATCGGCGCGCCCGAGCCCGTGACGACGCCCGCGACGAACTCGCCCGTGCCCAGCATGTAGCGGCACAGGCTGCCCAGGCTCCACGCCAGCACGAGGATCATAATGGCGCCCACCATCGAGCGCACGCCCTCGGAGAGGCCCTCGACGAAGCGGTCGAGAGTCATGAGCCGGCGCGGCAGGAACATGGCCGCCGCCACGAGCAGCGCCACGCATGCGCCGATGCACAGGCCGGAGACGGGATCCTCGCCGATGGCGACGGAGAACGCCACGCCCTCGAAGAAGCCGCCCATATACAGCATGCCAATGACAGAGAACACGATGAGTACGACAAGCGGGATGATCAGGTCGCTCACGCGGCCGCGCTCGGAGATGGCCAGGCCCTTGTACGTGCGCAGCTCTTCCTCGGCCGCCCCGTCGATATCGGATTCCTCCGTTACGACGCTGGGGACCTGCACGCGCCCCTCGAGGTCCTCGTCAGCCTTGCCGTGGAGGCGCATGCTCGACACGGCGTCCATGACGGTGCCGCTGCGGGGAATGCGCTCGGGATTCGCCAACCCTTTGCACGCACGCTCCGCCTTGAGCATGAGGCCGAAGTCCCAGCCCGTCACGATGAGCAGGATGACGAAGTAGATCGTCAGCAGCGCGTACAGGTTGTACGGGATTGAGGCGACAAACGTATTGAAGCCGTCTTCGCCCAGATAACCACCCACAGCGACCGCCCACGATGACACGGGAGCGATGATGCACACCGGCGCCGCCATGGAGTCGATGATCCAGGCAAGCTTCTCGCGGCTGACCTTGAAGCGGTCGAGAATGGGACGCATGACGGCACCGACCGTGAGGCAGTTGAAGTAGTCGTCGATGAAGATGAGCACGCCGAGCACGGCCGTGAGCATTTGGGCGATGCGCTCGTTCTTGACGTGCGCCGTCACCCACTGCGCATAGGCTCGCGAGCCACCTGCGATGGCGATGACGACCGTGAGCGCGCCCAACAGTGCCAGGAACAGGATGAGCGCTCCGTTGCCGCCGATCTGCTCGGCGAACATGCGTGGCAGCATGGCGAACGCGTCGAGGAACTGCCCAAAGCCGACGCCGTTGAGGCTGAACTGGTAGATGACGAGGCCTGAAAGCACGCCAAGCGCCAGCGAGGAGTAGACCTCCTTCGTCACGAGCGCAAGCACGAGCGCAAGCAGCGGCGGGACGATGGACCAGAAGCCCGTCGAGATGAGGGCGAAGCCTTCCATAGAGCACTCCAGCAGGTAGCAGTCCGGCAGCGAGGCGGACGGGTTGAGCCAGTAGGATCCGCCGCAGGCATCATGATAGTGCACGAAAGGCGAGCAGGATAGCGCGGTCGGAACGGCGGCGGCCACCGAGAGGCCACGCTGGCACGGCCCACGTCAACGGCGCGAACTCTTGCACGCCGAGGGGCTCTCCGGGGCCAGAAAGGCCGCTCGTGTATGGCCGACGTCTCCCCGGGGGCCCGCAAGTGACTCGACAGAGAGCGCCCACCTGCGGTTTTGCTGGCACCGCAGGCCAGGCGATCTAGTGGGGGTATGCACGAGCCCGATTCTCGCCCACGAAAGATGGGCATGCGTGCAAAACCGCGCCCGTAGGCGTTCGCAACCGTACAGGTGCACGGTGCCCGCGCAAAACCGCAAGGGCCGCTCGCCGCGGAAAGCGTCCAGAAGCATGCGAGCGCCCATCCCCGCACGCCGAGCGGCCTTTCGCGGGCAGGAAGGCCGCTCGTGCATAGGTCGCCTCCCCCTAAGGACGCGCCGCGCACCTGTCGGAAGCCGGGCACCTGCGGTTTTGCCGGCGCTGCGGGGCGGCCGGCCCAGCGAGAGCATTCACGAGCTCGATTCTCGTCCGCAAGCAGCGCCCGCCTCCGCGCGCAGAGCCGTGCCCGACGCCGCCAAAAGCCGCAACGCTCGCAGGCCTACCGAGCGAGGCGCTCCACACGCACGACGTTCTCCTGCGTCAGGGCGGCGCCCGTCAGCCGGTCATAGCGCAGCGGCGTATGGTCGAGCGGGCCCACGCCCATGGCGCCCTCCCCCGCCTGCTGCTTGCCGGCAAACTTGCCGCTGCGCCCGCCCGGAGCGGCCGACGTGAACAGAGCGCTGGGATGGATGTCGTCTGTCACGTGCGCGATGACGCGGTCGCGCCCCAGCTCGGAGACGACCTCGACCTCCTCGCCGTCGGCAATGCCCAGCTCAGCGGCGCGGCTCGTGTGCATCCACACACCCGCCATGCGCTCGCGCGCCGGATCACCCTTCTTGCCGGCCAGCACGTGCGACGATGTGTGCGACTCGAACGGGTTGTTCCCCGAAATGAGGCGGAACTCCCCAGGTCCCGGCTCGACGAGCGGCGGCTGCCAGCCCGGCGTGCGCCCCAGGCCAGCCCGCTCCCACAGCTCGCTCGCAAAAGCGATCTTGCCGTCGGGCGTCTCGATGACGGGCTCTCCTGTGCGCGCCGACAGGTCGATGCCCGTATCCCAATAACCCACGCGTTTGAGCTCGTCCAGGTCGGCCCCGTAGGGCGCGATGCGCGCGCGGGCCAGGTCGTCTGCCGTAAACGCGAAGTATCGTCCCACCCCCAAGGCGTCGGCGAGCTCGCGAATGACGCGGTCGGCCGAGCGCGTGTCGGGATGCAGTGGCTCGATCGCGCGGTTGCGGTAATACAGACCGCTCCCCTTGATGCCGACGCCGCGGTCGCACTCGAGGAACGTCACGTCAGGCAACACGTAGTCGGCGAGCATGGCCGTCTCCGTCATGCGGATGTCAATGCACACGAGCAGGTCGAGCTCGCCGAGCATGCGCATCCACTCACGCGGGTTGCCGTAGCCCATGGCCGGGTTGGAGGCGTAAGCGATGAGGCCGTGGATCTCATCGAGCTCGATGGACTCGCCAATCGTCGTGCACAGGCCTGCGCCCGCCTCGACAAGCGGGTAGCGATCGGCCCCCGCCTTGGGAGCCTGCGGCGTCGGCGGCGTGAGAAACTGCGCCGGGTCGAGGTCGCCCAGGTGCAGTACCTGCGGAGGGTTGAGGTTGCCACCCTCCTGGCCGTAATTGCCGAGCAGGGCGTCGACCAGGGCGATCATACGGGCCGTCTGCGTACCGTTTACGTAGGCGACACCGATGCCACCGTGGAAGCCACAGTCCACGACCGAGCGCGGTCGGGCAGCGCCGAGGCCTCTGGCGACACGCAGGACGGCCTCCTCGGAGATGTCACACTCACGGGCAGCCCACGCAGCGGTGTATGGCTCCATAGCACGGGCAAACTCGTCGAAACCTGTCGTGTGAGCCGCAACGAACTCGCGGTCGTAGAGGTCTTCCTTGATGAGGACGTGCGCGATGCCCAGCAGCAGCGCGAGATCGTGACCGGGACGGATCTTGAGCCACTCCGTCGCCTTGTCCACCGTGGAGTTGCGCCGCGGGTCGACGGAGACGATGCCAGCACCGCGCTCGCGGGCCTGCGTCACGAGGCTGCCCGTCGAGACGCTCGCGGAGTCCACGAGCGAACGGCCGAGATAAACGATGTAGTCCGTGTGCTCCAGGTCGCTGTCAGGGCTGTAGCCCAGCGTGTGCTGCCAGCCGGTGACGCGGCTCGACTCGCACGCGCCGTTGACACCGTAGATGTTCGGCGAGCCCAGAGCCGCAAGCAGACGGGCGGCGTACCAGCGGAAATACGAGGAAACACCCGTCGTGCACGCCAGCGAGGGCGCACCGTGGGCTGCGATGATGGCCTGGATGCGCTCGGCTATCTCAGCGTAGGCCTGCTCCCAGGAGATCGGGGCGAACGTGCCGTCAGGCTGGCGCTTGAGCGGGTGCAGCACGCGATCGTCGCCAAAGTACGGCATACCGAGGCGGCGCTTTCCGCGGCCGCAGAGGCGTGGCGCTTCGCAGGGGTGGCCGGGCACGGGCAGCGTCGCCTCGACGCGACCCGTCTGCGGGGAGATGCGAGCGTAGAACGCGCACTCGGCGTCGCACCCACCGCACGTCGTGACGACGTCGCGCATACCGTCGGAAGCCTGCGCAGCCGGACGTGCGTCCACAAAGGCCTGCGCACTCGTGCCGGCGACATCGCGCGACTCCACAGAGGTCGCCACCTCGCACGGCACGTCGGACACGGGGGTCGCACCCGAAGCAGCATCGCAAGCGGCGCGAGCGGCCACGACCTGCGAGCCTGTCTCGCCGGCCGGCGACTCGATGGTGTCCTGCGGTGCGCGCTCGTCCATGGGAATCCCTTTCCGCGTTTGGATTCCCCCGACCTTACCCGCTTTTGGCCGAACCGGAGTGATCACCGCATCGAACCTGCCTTCCCCACCGATTCTTCAGGCGGCCCATCCCTTGCGCCGCACGGATACCGTCACGCCTCCCGCACCGGGAGACAGATCTTGAAGCAGCACCCCTTGCCCGTGAACAACAGGTAAGGGATAAAAGCCTCTCCAGCGACTTCAGGCCCCTCGGGCAAGCCGGCAATGAGATGCGCGAGAAAGCGCCATCAGCCAAACACCGCTCATCCAATCATCTTGGCTCTTGAAAAGCTGCACAAATTGCAGTATTTAGTCTTGAAAAGCTGCAATCTATGACTAGTATAGATCTTGAAAAGCTGCATATACAGCGATTACCAGCATGGATGAGGCCGCGATGCTTAAGCGCAAAATGACCGCCTTTCTCACCCAATGGCGCGCCACAAAGGAGCGCGAATGCCTGCTCGTCAAAGGGGCTCGCCAGGTGGGCAAGTCGTATATCATCGACGCGTTTGGTCGCGAGAACTATGCCAGCTATATCGTGCTCGACTTCGTTGCGCACCCCGAGTACAAGGACATCTTTGCCGGGTCGTTGGAAGCCGACGCCATCTATCAGCAGATGACGCTGCTCATCTCCGGCATCCACTTCATCGAACATGACACCCTCATCTTCCTGGACGAGATCCAGGAGTGCCCCCGGGCGCGCACCGCTCTCAAGTATCTTGCTCAGGACGATCGCTTTGACGTTGTCGCCTCAGGCTCGCTTCTTGGCATCCAGTTTCGTCAGGCAGACGAGGTTGCCTCTATTCCCGTAGGCTACAAGCGTGTCATCGAGATGCACCCCCTCGACTTCGAGGAGTACCTCTGGGCGCAAGGACTCGATGGAGCTGCCACCGCGCTGCTGCGCCGCTACCTTGACAACCTGGAACCCGTTCCTCGCGCTGTCCACGAGTCCATGATGAGAACGCTGAGGGAGTATCTTGCCATCGGAGGCATGCCCGAGGTTGTCCAAACCTTTGTTGACACCAAGAACTACGGCGATGTTTTCGCAACACAGTCGAAGTTGTTGGCCTCGTACCTCGATGACATCGCGCGCTACGCCTCAGAAACCGAGCGCGTCAAGGCGCGAGCCTGCTTCACGTCATTGCCGCGCCAGCTCGCCAAGGAGAACACGAAGTTTCGCTACGCCCTCGTCGAAAAGGGCGGCACCTCGCGCAAGTTCGACAGTTCTGTCGACTGGATCGCCGGTGCCAACATGGTGCTGCGCTGCACCTCTGTCAGCACACCGAGCTTCCCGCTCGTCGCTTACGAAGACGACAGCAAGTTCCGGCTTTATGCCAATGACACGGGGCTGCTCATGGCGATGTATGGCTTCGAGATGCTTGCCCCCGTTGTCAACAACACGCTAGCGGGCCCAATGAAAGGCGGCCTCTACGAGAATCTCGTCGCAGGGATGCTTGCAAAGAACGGGATCCCGCTGCACTACTGGATGTCCCAAAACGGCAGCCACGAAATCGAGTTTCTTGTCGATAGGGCTGGCAGCACCGTCCCTGTGGAAGTCAAGGCCCGACGCGGCGCTACCGCCTCGCTCAACGCGTTGCTAGAGCGCGAGGACATTGCACTCGGCTACAAGCTCATTGACGGGAACGTAGGCAGAGACGGCAAGAAAGTCACGGTGCCTCTCTACCTGACCCCGTTCCTCTTCCGTTAAAGGGCCGTCGAGAGCCCCTCTGCCCACGAACTACAAAAAGGGGCCGGCCGCGCGTGGCGACCGACCCCTGAACGAGCTTGCGTATCTCGCTTGCGTTACTTCGCGGCGACAGGCTTGTGGTAGACGTACCAGTAGGCCAGGCCGACGAAGATGACGCCGCCCACGATGTTGCCGAGCGTGGCGAGCGCCAGGTTGTAGCACACGCTGCCGACGTTCAGCGAGGCAGCCGCAGCCACGGACGCGCCGAAGCCACCGGCCTTGCACGCGAGGCCCATATTCAGGAAGAACATGTTGGCAACGCAGTGCTCGAAGCCCATGGCGACGAAGGCGCTGATGGGGAGCAGGATGCCGATGACCTTGTCGGCGACGTTCTTCGCAGCAAAGCCGATCCACACGGCCAGGCACACGAAGATGTTGCACATAATGCCCTTGAAGAACAGCGTGGCCGGGGCGAGCGTGACCTTGCCCGCAGCGACGCTCACGAACTGGTCGCCCACAGCGCCGCCGTTCATGCCCTGCAGGTTGGACATGTAGAGCAGGAACACGATGAGCAGAGCGCCCACCAGGTTGCCGATCCACACGACAATCCAGTTCTTGAACATGCCGCCCCAGCTGATCTTCTTGCTCATAACGCCCGTGATCATGAGGCAGTTGCCCGTGAACAGCTCAGCGCCGCAGCACAGCACGAGCACGAGGCCGAGGCAGAAGCACAGGCCACCCAGGCAGCGCTGCGCGGCGAACGTCAGCGTCGTGTCGCCCAGGAACATGACGAAGAACGCGGCGCCGAACGCGATGAAAGCACCGGCGAACATGGCCAGCACGAACATCTTGCCGATCTTGAGGTTGGCCTTCGAGACGGCGGCCGCCTCAGCCTTCTGCTCGATGTCGGCCGGGCCGGGGGCTGCCGGCGTCAGCGCGGCGACCTGCCCCTGCGGCAGTTGCATTTCGCTCATAGCGAATGCCTCCAAACGTAAGATGTGGCCCCTGGAAGGGGCCCAGGAAACTCAGCGCGAACACTGTACCACCCCGCGCGCCAACCAGACGCCGCGTTATTGCGCCTGGCTCGTGTGCGGGATGTCCGAGAGGTCCGCGCCCCCCTTGATGCGGGCGTAGAGCGCCTGCACCGCTTCGAGCACCTCGGGCGACAGCGGCTCGTAGAAGCCCGTGTTGCCCGGTTGGATGCCAACGAACGCCACGTCGTCACACGCGGAGCGCACCTCGCCGAGCAGCAGCGTGATGGGCAGCGAGTGAGACGACATCAGATAGCTCGTCGAGATGTCCTGGTCATCGATGAGGCGCACCTCGCCGACGGGCAGCCCCATGGCGGCGGCGTCCACGACGATGACGCGCTTCGGGTGGCGGCGCTTGATGACGATGATGTCGTCCTCGGGCGTCTGGCCCCCGTCGATGACGTCCCACCCCTCGATGGGGTCGTCCTCGAGCATCTTGGCGAGCATCGGGCCGGCGGCGTCGTCGCCGCGCAGCACGCTGCCCACGCAGAACACGATGTTGGGTGCGGCCTGCGCCTGAGCGGCGCCCTCGAGCTCGTCGGCATCCATGCCCATTACTCCTTGCCTCTCCCTGTCAGATACAGCGCGACCTCGTCACGCACGTCCCCGAGCAGGTCCTCGAACTGCATGAGCCACGCAACCTCCTGCGTGCGCACGCCGAAGTCGGAAAGCTGCACGTCGATGCCCGCCTTGGCCGAGCCGCGATACCCCAGGTCCTGCAGGACCTGGTCGACGGCCGGCAACAGCGTGGCAACGTGGGACTTGTCGATCTGGATCTCGCCGTAGCGCGCGATGCCCTCGAGCTTGTAGCGGGCGTCGCTCCCCTCGGGGAACAGCGAAACGATCCTGTCGAACAGCTCGCGCGAGCACCCCAGCGCCGGTTCGAAGCAGTCGATGACGCCGGTGTGGTGCCCGATCGCCAGCGTATAGTACATGACCTGCTTCGACTCCTCGGGGATGGACTCCTGGCTCTCGACGAACTTCTTCGTGAGCCGGTAGAACACCACCTCGCCGGGAGCGCCCGACCAGGCCGCAGACGTGCGATCCTCCGTCCGGCGAACCGCAGCGGCGTCGGGGTCGGCCGCGTACAGCGCCTCGAGAGACGCCGCGCACGGACCCGGCCTGCGCGCGCCCGCATCGGCCGCGGGGGCCCCGGCACCTGCCGAGACCCCCGCAACGAGCGGCGCGCAGGCCGGCGTCGTCGCGTCCGAGCCCTGCCCGCAGGCAGACTCGGCCGCGCGCGTATCAGCCTGCGCGCTCATTTACGCCACTCCGACCGTGTGGTCGACCGTGACCTTGCGCAGCGCGTTGAAGATCTCGACGCGACGCGGGTCATCGCAGTGCTGGATGAAGTCGTCCACGTGTCCCATGACGTCGGTCTTGGCGCCCTCGAGGACATCCATGTACTCGTTCACCAGGTCGCGACCGTAGCGGTAGCCCGCCATCTCGCGGGCCTCGCGCTCCAGGGCGACGCGCAGCTTGTACGGGACGCCGGGGTGCAGGATCGGCGCCTGCTCGTCCTCGGCCTCCTTGTCGACCTTGGCGTGCAGCTTCTGGTCAAGCAGGCCCAGGGCCATGGCAAAGCCGTAGATCGTCTGCGCCGGCGACGGCGGGCAGCCCGGGATGTAGACATCGACGGGCAGGAGCTTGTCCGTGCCGCCCCAGACGCAGTAGTTATCGTAGAAGATGCCGCCCGTGCACCCGCAAGCGCCATACGAGATGACGATCTTGGGGTCGGGGGCGCCTTCAAAGGCACGGTAGGCCGGCATGCGCATGGCGCGCGTGACAGCACCCGTGTAGATGAGCACGTCGGCCTGGCGAGGCGACGGCACAACCTTGATGCCGAAGCGCTCGGCATCAAAGACGGGCGTGATCGTGCCGAATATCTCGATCTCGCAGCCGTTGCAGCCACCGCAGTCAACACGATAGGCATACACCGAGCGCTTGATCTTGTTCAGCAGGGTCTTCTTGGCCGCCGCAACGCTCGCGTCGACCTCCTCCATCGTGGGGCGTGCCTGCAGTCGCTCAGGGAGGATGGGCTCGCTCATACTATGCTCACTCTCCCTTCTCGATAGCCGGCGCCGCCTCGTCCGTCGCTGCGTAGAGGTCGGCGGCGGTCGTGAACGTCGTGCCAGTCTCCAGCGCGTCGATCAGCTGACGCGCGTGGGCCGTCTCGCTCATCTCCTTGGCGCGCTTGGCGTCGGCGAGGCGCTTGCACGTCGGGCACAGGTCCACGACGTCAGCGGCTTCGAGCGACTCGCGCCCCGCGTTCTTCTGCAGCAGGCGACGGCACAGGTCGACCTCCTTACGCGGAGCATAGGGCTCGCCGCACTCGGCGCAGCACTGCACCTCGTAGACAGCCTGCTCCATGAGGTCGGCCTTGTTGCCGACGGCAAGCTCGAACTCCTCGGACAGCTTGATGGCCTCAAGCGGGCACTGCTCCTCGCAACGGCCGCAGAAGATGCAGCGACCGAAGTTGATGGACCAGGTGATCGTCTTGGCCTTCAGGTCCGTCTCCATGCGGATGGCGTTGGCCGGGCAGGCCACCGCGCACGCGCCGCATGCGATGCAGCGCTCGGCGTCGTGCTGCGGCTTGCCGCGCATGTCCTTGTTGGTGGGCATCGGCGCGAACGGGTACTTCACGGTGGAGTTACCCGCCTTAGCGCCGATCTTCCAGAGCTTTAGCATGGTCTCCTCCCCTTCTAGTCCTCAAGCAGCGGAGAGTGCGTACGGTCAACAGCGTAGCGCTCGAGCTGATCCTTCGTGATGACCTTCTCCGTGTGCTTGTTGACATCCACGACCGTGACGCGGTCCGTGCACGAGTAGCACGGGTCGAGGCTGCCGATGATAAGGGCAGCGTCGGAGATCGTGTTGCCGCGAAGCATGAAGCGCAGGACGGGCCAGTTGCTGTACGTTGCCGCCTTGGCGCGCCAACGATAGCACTTCTGGTTGTCGCCCGTCATGGCCCAGTGTATGTCCTCGCCGCGCGGCGCCTCGGTGTAGCCGATGCCGAACTTGTGAGGCACGTACGTGAAGTTCTCGTTCAGGATCGGGCCATCGGGCAGGCAGTTGAGCAGGTACTCCGTCATGTCGATGGCGTCGAGGAACTCCTGGACGCGCACGAGCGTACGACCCTTGACGTCGCAGGTGTCCTGCGTCGCGGTCTGGAACTTGTCACTCGGCAGCAGCTTGTAGCCGTCGAACGGGTGCACGAAGCGCACGTCGCGAGCAAAGCCCGAACCGCGCATGCACGGGCCGACGGGGCTGTAGTCGCGGGCGATCGTGCGGTCGAGCTTGCCGACGCCCTCGGCGCGAGCGATGAAGTTCGGCGTCGAGAGCAGCATGTCGACGAGCTCGAGGACGTCCTTGCGAAGACCGTCGCAGATCTCGATCGTCTGCTGACGCTGCTCCTTCAGGATGTCGCGACGCACGCCGCCGATGAGGTTCAGGCCGTACGTCTTGCGGTGACCGACGAGCTTCTCGGCCAGGTCCATCGAGCGCTCACGCACGCGGAAGAACTGGTAGAAGCCCGAGTCGAAGCCAGCGTAGTGGCACACGAGACCCAGGTTGAGCAGGTGCGAGTGCATACGCTCAACCTCGAGCATGATGGCGCGAATCGCCTGGGCACGCGCGGGCACCTCGATGTTCATGGCGTGCTCGACGGCCTCGGCGTACGCCACGGAGTGGGCGCAGCCGCAGATGCCGCAGACGCGGTCGGCGAGGAACGTGACCGCATCGTAGTTCATGCGCGCCTCAGCGACCTTCTCCATGCCGCGGTGCACGTAGAACAGACGGTAGTCGGCGTCGATGATGTGCTCGCCCTCGACGAACAGGCGGAAGTGACCCGGCTCGTCCGAGGTGATGTGCAGCGGGCCCATCGGCATGACCGTCGTCTCCTTGCCGTGGGTCTCCGTGAGGAACTTGTAGTTCTCCACGTCAGACACCGGCTCGGGGCGCTTGCGGTAGTCCATCGAGTCCTTGCGCAGCGGGTAGAGCCCGTCAGGCCAGTCGTCCGGCAGGACGAGGCGGCGCTTGTCGGGCAGGCCCACCGGCACGAGGCCGAACATGTCGCGAACCTCGCGCTCGCTCCACACGCAGGCGGGCACGAGCGGCGTGACGGACGGGTACTCCATCGTGGCGGGGTCGATCTCGGCGCGCACGGTGACGAAGCCGCGGTCCTCCCCCTCCATGGACAGGATGTAGTACACAGCGTACATGCCGCAGATCTTGCGCTCGTCGTTGCCCACCATCATGGGCAGCCAACCGTCGCGCTGGTAGTACAGGTAGCTCACCACGTCGGGAAGCGTGTCCGTCTTCACCGTGATGGTGACCTGGTTGTCGTCCTGCCACTCGGCCTTGAGCAGCGCACCGGGGATGTTCTGGCGAACAGCCTCGACGTGGCTCTCACACCTCCGCAGGCCGATGTTGGTGTTAGAAACGTTGCTCATGTCAGCTCCTAGCCAATCTCGGACGTCGTGGTCTCGGTGCCGAACAGCTGGCGGAACAGAGGAGCCTGGTGCAGCTCATCCGTATCCTGCTGCAGCACGATGGCGCAGCTGTTCTCGACGCCCTGCACCAGCGGCTTAGGCGTGGCAACGCCGAACCAGATGATGCCAACGAGCAGGATGATCTCGGGGATGAGGGCCAGCGCCGAGACGTCGCCCTTCTTCATACCCTCCGGAGCCTTGTGCAGGATGGAGCCCGAGATGATCGTCATGATGACGGAGATCACGACGGTCAGCGCGACGGCGACGACGATGACGAGCCACAGGTAGCCAGCCGCAACGCCGGAGACGAACATCAGGAACTCGGAGATGAACATCGCCAGCGGCGGGAAGCCAGCCAGGGCGAACAGGCCGACGACCATGAGCGTGGCCGTGATCGGCATGGCCTCGATGACGCCCGTGATCTTGCGCAGATCACGCGTGCCGTACTTCATGAGGATGTTACCGGACAGGCAGAACAGCAGGGCCTTCGTGAAGCCGTGGAACACGCAGTGCAGGATGGCCGCAGCGATGCCCAGCGGGCCACCGAAGCCGAGGCAGATGGCGATGATGCCGACGTTCTCGACCGAGTGGTACGCGAACTTGCGCTTGAGGTCATGCTGGCTCACGAGCGACAGCGCGGCGAACACGATGGACAGCGCGCCGACGATCATGAGGATGAGCTGCGGGAAGAAGGCGCCCACCGTCTGGATGTCAAGCATGTAGAAGCGGATGATCACCAGGATGGCGCACTTGAGCAGCACGCCGGACAGCAGGGCCGACACGGGGCTCGGCGCCTGGGAGTGCGCGTCGGGCAGCCACGTGTGCATCGGGAACAGGCCGGCCTTCGTGCCGAAGCCGATGACGACGAACACAAAGGCGATCTTCATGAGCTGGGGGTCAAGCTGGCCAGCGTAGGGCAGGATGCTCGTCAGGAACGCGGCCTCATGGGGGTTAGCCATGATGTCGGCAGCGTTGGCATACACGAGCAGCGTGCCGAACAGGCCGAACGCGACGCCAGCCGTGCAGACGATGGCGTACTTCCACGAAGCCTCGAGGCACAGATCGTTGCGATAGATGCCCACGAGGAACACCGTGGACAGCGTCGTGGCCTCGACGGCAGCCCACATCAGGATGATGTTGTTCGTCGTCGTGGCGAGCAACATCGTGAACACAAAGCAGCTGAACAGCGCGTAGTACTGCTTGACGCGATCAGCGTCCATGACGTGGTTCAGGACGTCGTGCTTCACATAGGGCAGCGAGAACAGGCCCGTGAGGAAGCCGATGACGCCGATGAGCAGCACGAAGATGGCGCCGAGCGAGTCGAGGTGGAACCACAGGCCCATGGCGTCGATCGCCGTGTTGTTCAGCAGAACCGGGCCGGCGGTCATGATCGACAGCACGAGCACGGCGGTCATCGAGACCATGTGCACGGCTGCGAACAGAGAACGGCTCGTCTCCTTGGGAAGCGCGGCCATCACCAGGGTGAAGACCAGAGGGCAAGCAAGGAGAGCGATGAGAAGCGCGGAGAGTTCCATGCCGCCCCTACCCCCTCAGATTCGTCAGGTCGTTCGAGTCGAGCGTGTGGACGCCCTTCCAGATCCTCGAAACGACGATGGACATGATGAGCACGGCGAAGATGGCGTCGGTGGCGATGCCGATCTCGATGATCTCAGGCGCGGTGGGGGCCAGCAAGGCCAGCGTCACGTGAGAGCCATTCTCCATCAGGCAGTAGCCAAAGACGGACTTCATGATGTTGCGTTGGCTCACGATGCAGGTCAGGCCCACGAAGAAGTGAGCGAGCGAGATGGCGAGAGCCGGCTTGACCTCGGCGGCCGTGGGCAGCTGGATGCCAGAGACGGCCCAGAAGCACACGAGCACCTCGACGGCGATGAGCACGACGCTCAGGGCCGGATTGAGCTTGGACTTGGCGTTGGAGTCATCCGGGCAGCCCATCTTCTTGTACGTGTACCAGATGATGGCCGGCACGAGGATGACCTTCGTGACGAACGCCGAGGCGGACCAGAGCATGAGCTCGGTCGCGCCCGTCGTGATGCCGAGCGTGAGCAGCAGCATCACGAGGATGAACGACTGAACCGCGTACGTGATGACCGTCCGCTTCATGGACTTGGAGAGCACGACGAGCGTCGACGTCACGATGAGCAACGCGCCCAGGATGTTGACGAGTGTGTATCCCATCGCTTACCTCCTAACCCAGCCACGCGGCCGACAGGGGGCCGGAGACGACGACAAGAATCATCAGAGCGATGAACACGCCAGACATGGCCTTGGGCAGGGGCTGGCCAGCGGCGACCTCCTCGGAGGGCTCGCCCGGAAGCACGGAACCCATCCACTTGAGGAACCAGGCGAACGTCGCGACCGTCTCGAAGATCATGATGACGACGAGAGCGAGCGCGAACGGATGCGTCGCGCCGACCTCGAAGCCACCGGCAAAGATCTGGAACTTCGAGAAGAAGCAGTTCATCGGCGGCACGCCAGCGATGGCCAGGGCAGCGAACGCGAAGGCGACGCCCGTGACCGGGTAGCGCTTCATAAGGCCCTTGACCTTCGGCAGCATACGCGTGCCCAGCGTGAAGGACAGCGAGCCGGCAACGAGGAAGAACAGCGTCTTGGCGAACGCGTGGTTGAAGATGTGCGCCACGGCGCCGTCGAACGCCATGTCGCTGCCGAACGCGAACAGGCCGAGGCCCATGAAGATGTAGGCAAGCTGGGCGATCGTGGAGAAGGCCAGCAGGCGCTTCATGTCCTTCTGAGGCAGGTACATCAGGAAGCCAAACAGCATCGTGCACAGGGCGCCGATGCAGGCAACCCACGCCACAGGCTCCGGGATGGGGCCGGCGACGAGCAGGCCGCGCGCAAAGATGCAGACGCCGACCTTGACCATCGAGGCGCCGTGCAGGTACGCGGACACAGGCGTCGGCGCCTCCATGGCGCTCGGCAGCCACATGTACATCGGGAGCTGCGCGGACTTGGCCCACGCGGCGAACAGGATGCCGAACAGCACGACCATCTTCCAGCCGTCGCTGAGGTCAGCGATGGCGGTCAGCGCAAACGTACCGGTCTGGACGAACGTCACGATGGCCGCGACGAACAGGCCCAGCGAGCCGATGTGCGTGATGATGAGGGCCTTCATGGCCGCCTTGCTGGCCGTGGGCGTGGCGTAGTAGCCGATGAGGCCCCACGAGCACGCACCCGTCACCTCGAAGAAGATGACCTGACCGACAAGGGTCGAGCTGTACACGATACCGGCCATGGCGCCGATGAACATCGACAGGTACACGTAGAAGCGCTTGCGCGGGGCATCGGGATGCTCGCGGTTCTTCTCCGACATGTACGCAACCGAGTAGATCGTAACCAGAAGGCCGATGCCGACGAACGCAGGAGCGAGCAGCGTGCTCATGTTGTCGAACGTAAAGCCGAGGATCTCGGCCTCACCCATCGACGCGAACACGATGTCCGTGGCCTCCTTGCCGCCCTGGAAGTACATGGCGGCAACTGCAATCGTCAGAATCGTCGAGATAGACGCACCGACGATCGTGAACCACTTGGCAGCCGGGCGCGGGAACAGCAGCAGCAGCGCGGCGGCGATGAACGGGACGGCGATGGCGAGCAGCCCAAGGGTCTCTATGACAGGCATTGGTTTTCTCCTCCCTTCAGACTACACGCCAACGACGACGAACACGAACGACAGGACAGAGATGCCGAAGATGGCCCACGTCTGCGAGCCGAGCAGCTTGAACCGAACGCGAACGACAGAGCTCTCGATCACGTTGATGATCAGGAACAGCACGACGAGCTTGACGAGATACAGCACGAGGCCCAGGAAGAACGAGCCGGCGGTGATGGCCACGGGGGCCGCGCCGAACGGCAGGAAGATGCCGATGAACCAGGACACGACGAGGACCTGCTTCATGCTCATCGAGAGCTTGAGCAGGGCGAGCGACGCGCCAGAGTACTCGGCCAGAGGGCCCTCCTGCAGCTCCTGCTCAGCCTCGGCCATATCGAACGGGACCTTGCCCAGCTCGACATAGCACGCCATCGCGAACGCGACAGCAGCCAGCACGACGGCCACGGGGGCCGTAGCAGCGCCGGACGCGATCGTGACGCCCATGACGCCAACGTTCGTGGAACCGACGGCCAGGGCCGTGGCGAACAGGGACAGGATCATCGTGGGCTCAACGAGCACGCCGACGATGAGCTCACGGATGCCGCCGACGCCGCCGTATGCCGAGGACGTGTCCAGAGCAGCCAGCGAGAAGAAGAAGCGGGGCAGAGCCATGAGGTACAGGATCGTGATGATGTCGCCGAGCAGCGGAATGGGGCTGTACTGCGTGATCATCGGGATGCCCATCGCAAGGATGAGCATGACCGCAAAGAACAGGGGCGGCATGATGCGGTGGACAAAGCTCGTATCCTTGCTCAGGACCTCCTGGCGATGCATGAGCTTGGAGAGGTCACGGTAGTCCTGCCAGATATCCGGGCCCTTGCGGCTCGTGATCTTGGCGCGCACGACGCGGGCAAGGCCCGAGAAGAACGGCGCGATCAGGACAACGATGATTGCCTGCAGGATGCCGATGAGAACGTTAACCATGCTTCCCTCCCTCCTACAGCGCCACGGCCAGGACCAAGAAGACGATCAGGGCAACGACGATGTACATGATGTACACGCTGTAGTTGCCACCGACGATCTTCTGGGCGAGGCGGCCCAGGACGTCCACGCCATGCGCGACGTCGTCCACCAGGATCTTGTCGGGCTGAGGCTCGACGGCGCGCGCGACGTCGACGGAGCCCTCAAAGAAGTGCGCTATCTTCCAGCACACGCTCGTGCAGAAGTCCCGGATCGTGTAGAGCGGCTTCAGGAACATGTTCACGTCAGAAGCGAAGCTCGTGGCGATGACGGGCATCTCCTTGTCAGGCTCGTAGCCGCAGGCCCAAGGCTGCGCCATGCGCGGAGCCAGGCCGTGGTTGAGCGCTTTGCGGCCAAAGATGGCCAGCGCGACGAAGGCGACGAGCAGGATGGCGATCAGCGGCGTCGACATAGCCGTGCCGGTGATGACGTTCTCCGTCGCGGCACCGGTGACGACGTCGAGAGCCGGCGTCGCGAGCACAGACGCGGCAACATGCGCAAAGACCAGCGCGATGAACGGGGCGCCCAGGCCGAGAATGACGCAGACGGCGGCGAGGATGACCTGGCCGACGATCATCGGCGTCGGGACCTCCTTGGCCTCCGCGGCCTTCTGGCTGCGGGGAGCGCCGGCAAACGTGACGCCGTAGGCCTTCACGAAGCACGTGACGGCCAGCGCGCCGGTGATGGCCAGGGCCACGACGGCGAGCACGGCGAACACCATCGTCGCCTTGTTGCCCAGGAACGCGGCGTCAAACAGCGACTGGTACGTGAACCACTCGGAGACGAAGCCATTCAGCGGCGGGATGGCCGAGATGGCCAGGGCGCCGATGAGGAAGCAGACAGCCGTCCAGGGCATGCGCTTGAACAGGCCGCCCATCTCCTCCATGTTGCGGGTGCCCAGGGAGTACAGCAGAGAGCCGGCGCCCAGGAAGAGCTCGCCCTTGAACATGGCGTGGTTGAACGTGTGGTACAGAGCGGCGAGCAGGCCAAGGCCGGCGAGCACCGTGTTGTCCATCGCCGCACCGATGAGGGCAGCGCCCACACCGAGCAGGATGATGCCGATGTTCTCGACGGAGTGGTAGGCCAGCAGGCGCTTGATGTCGTGCTCGGCCAGAGCGTAGACGACGCCGAGCACCGAGGAGATGGCGCCGATGACGAGCACGAGGAAGCCCCACCACAGCTCGACGCCAGAGGCGGACAGCAGGTCAAGACCGACCTTCACGATACCGAAGATACCGATCTTGATCATGCCGCCGGACATGAGCGCCGACACGTTGGACGGAGCCGCCGGGTGAGCCATGGGCAGCCAGCTGTGCAGCGGGATCATGCCGGCCTTCGCGCCGAAGCCGAAGAACGCCATGACGAAGCACAGCGACGCCATCCAGGGCGCCAGAGGCGTCGCGCGGAAGGCGGAGAATTCGAACGAGCCCGCTGCGTTGGCCATGAGCAGGAACGACATCATGATGAACACGAAGCCGAGGTGTGCCATGACCAGGTACATGAAGCCGCCCTTGATGGAGCCGGGCTGCTCCTCGATGATGACGAGGAAGTAGCTCGTGAGCGACATGAGCTCGAAGGCTACGAGGAACCAGAACGCGTTGTCAGCCGCGATGACGAGCATCATCGACGCGACGAACCAGTTGAGGAACATGCAAGCGCGAGCCTGCTTGCCCTTGTACTCGTCGAGATACGAGATGCCGTAGATGAACGCGACGAGGGCCAGGATCGAGATGATCGTGACCATCAGGCCAGCCAGCGGGTTCAGCAGCAGCGAGAACTGCGCGAACGGGAACAGGAAGCTCGCGCTGAACGACTCGCCGTTGCCGATCATGGCGATGAGGCCCGCAAGCAGGCTCATAGCGGCAGCGGCGATGCCCAGCCCGCAGCCGGCCATCTTCGCAGTCTTCTCCGTCTGCTTGAGCAGAATGGACACAAAGCCAGCGACGATGGAGGTGACCATGGAGGCAAGGAACAGGGTGACGGCCATTATTCGCTCTCCTCCAATCCCATGCCGTGGCTGACGCCCTCAAGCACGTCGCTCTGAGCCGCGGTGCGGTAGCGCTTGACGTCGTTGAGGTCCTTGTTGTCCTCCTCGCTGATATAGCGAAGAGTGCGCGTCGGGCAAGCCGCGACGCAGCGCGGGCCACCCTCCGGGTCGAACGAGCACAGGTCGCACTTGACCGCGCACGTGATGACGCCCGGGTCCCACGTGAGCAGATCGCTCAGGTTGGCCTCGTGGATCGGCGTCTCGTACGCGATGCCGGCGACACCGGCAATAGAGGTGCCACTTGGGTGGATGGCACCGAACGGGCAGGCGACGGCGCACAGGCGGCACCCGACGCAATGCTGCTCGTTCACGTGGATCATGTTGTTCTCATGCACGATGGCATTGACAGGGCAGACCTCCGCGCACGGAGCTCCCTCGCAATGATGACAGGCGATGGCGGCCGTAACCTCATCGACCTTCATCACAGCAAGGCGGGGCTCCGACTGCAGCCCTGCGTTGTAATGCCCATCGTGACAAGCCGAGCGACAGGTGCCGCACCCAATGCACCTATCCGGCTCGATACTTATGAAGCGATTCACACCCGCTCCCATCCTGAAAAGGGGCCCGGGACGCCCGTCGGTGACGCCCCGAGCCCGTCCGTCCTGCGATAGGTGCTTACACCAGGATCTGATCGGGCACGTCGGAGTTCGAGAACGCGACCGCCGGCTCCGCAGCCTGGTGAGAAGCCGCCTCGGCAAGCTCGGCCTTGAGGTCGTTGTAGAGCTCGGCAACATGGCTCTCGGCCCAGACCTGATCCTTGACCTTATCGACCTGGCAGGCGCTGAACTTGTCCTCAGGCGTCATGGAGACGGCATCGGTCTGGTGCAGCGTCAGGGTGTTGCAGCGGCCGATCCACCACTGGTACGTCATGTAGACCGTGCCCTGGTTGATGCGGTCGCTCACGTCCGCGCGCGAGTAGACCTCGCCGCGGCGCGAGTGGATCTTGACGATCTCGCCGTTCTTGATGCCGCGAGCCTTGGCGTCCTCGGGATGCATGTGAACGAAACCGGGCTCGTCGGCGAGCAGCGCCAGCGCCTTGCAGTTGCCGGTCATCGAGCGGCAGCTGTAGTGGCCGACCTCGCGGACGGTGCACAGGATGAGCGGGTACTGCTCGTCGGGCAGCTCCGTCGGGTGCTCCCAGTCATGCGCGATGAGGTTGGCCTTCTTCGTCGGCGTGTTGAAGACGCCGCCGGGGAACAGGTCGGGCGTGCCGGTGTCCTCCATGTTGGGCATAGGCCACTGGGCATGGCCGAGGCCGCCGTTGGCCTTCATCTTCTCGTACGTGCAGCCGTAGAACTGCGGGCAGAGCTCGCGCAGCTCATCCCAGATCTCCTGCGTGTTGTTGTAGTGCATGGGGTAGCCCATACGCGTGGAGAGGTCGGAGATGATGTCCCAGTCGTGGCGGCACTCGCCCTTGGGGGGCACAGCGGCGCTGAAGTGCTGGAACGTACGGTCGGAGGCCGTGAAGACGCCCTCGTGCTCGCCCCACGACGTCGCGGGCAGGAACACGTCGGCGTACATCGTCGTCTGCGTCATGAAGATGTCCTGGCAGATGAACAGGTCCAGGTTCTTCAGCGTCTCGATCGTGGCCTTCGAGTCGGGCTCGGTCTGAACCGGGTCCTCGCCGTAGTTGTAGAAGCAGTGCAGCTTACCCTCGTGGGCGAGGTGCTCGAGCTGCGTCAGCTTGTAGCCGTCACGCAGCGAGAGCTTCTCCTCGGGCACGCCCCAGGCCTTCGCGAACTTGGCGCGGATCTTCGGGTCGCTGACCTTCTGGTAGCCAGGATAGAGGTTGGGCAGGCAGCCCATGTCGCACGAGCCCTGAACGTTGTTCTGGCCGCGGACGGGCGCCAGGCCGGAATTCGGCTTGCCGATCTGGTGCGAGATGCAGGCGATGGCAGCGATGGTGTGCACCGTCTGGACGTTCTGCTTCTGCTGGCAGACGCCCATGCCCCAGCCGATGACGGACGAAGGCTCCGCCGTGGCGTACATCTCGGCGGCCTTGTGCATCGTTGCGGGGTCAACGCCGGTGATGTCCTGGACCTTCTCCGGCGTGTAGTTCTTGATGGTCTCCCACCACTCCTCAAAGCCGTTCGTGTGCTCGGCGATGAAGTCCTTGTCGGCGTAGCCATCGTTGATGATGCAGTTCGCGAACGCGTTGAGGAACGCGACGTTGCAGCCGTTCTTGATCTGCATGTAGATGTCGGCGATACGCGACGTCTCGATGCGACGCGGGTCTGCAACAATGATCTTGGCGCCACGCTCCTTGGCGCGCACAACACGGCGCGCGACGATGGGGTGCGAGGCGCTCGGGTTATACCCGAACAGGAAAACGCAGCCGGCCTTCTCCATACCGGGGATGCCGAGGCTCATACCAGCCGTACCAACTGTGTCCGTCAGACCGAGGACAGTTGGGCCGTGTCAAGTTCGGGCGCAGTTGTCCACGCTGTTCGTGCCAACGCACGCACGCGCGAACTTCTGCATGACGTAGTTAGCCTCGTTGCCACCGCCACGGGAGGAACCCGTGACAAGGACGGACTCGGGGCCGTACTTCTCGATGATGGCCTTCATCTTCTGGGCCGTGAAGTCCAGGGCCTCGTCCCACGTGACGCGCTCGAAATCCGAGTCCTTCGTGCGACGGATCATCGGGTGCAGGACGCGGGGCGTCAGGATCTTGGTGTCGTTGATGAAGTCATAGCCGCTCATGCCCTTGAGGCACAGCTCGCCCTCGTTGGTGATGCCGTCAAGCGGCTCGGTGCCAACGACGCGGTCGCCCTCGACGAGCAGGTTGAACTTGCAACCCGCGCCGCAGTACGGGCAGACGACGTAATGCTTCTCCATCTCCAACCTCCCTCTTTCGTGCTCGGTGTGCTTTGCTCAGGCGGCCGTCGGTGTCGCTTGCGCAAAGCGCACATCCAATGAACAGACAGTGCTCTTGCTACGCGCGAACAATCCGCGCGCCTCGTACGCGATGCTTGGTGCTACTGAGCGACGGCAGCGGTCGCCTTGCCCATAACGAGGTCGTACAGCTCCTCTTCGGTGACGACGCGCAGACTCTTCGTGGGGCACGCCTCGACGCACGCCGGGCCGTTCTCACGATCGACGCACAGGTCACACTTGATGACCGAGGCCTTTGTGCGCGCGTTGACGAGCAGATCGCCCATCGGCGCGGGAACCTGCTGGGAAACCACGTCGACGGCGCCATACGGGCACGCCATGACGCAGCTGCGGCAGCCGATGCAGTTCTCCTCGCGCACGCCCACGCGGTTGTGCTCCGCGTCCTCGTACAGCGCGCCCGTGGGGCACGCGTGCGCGCACGGAGCGTCAGCGCAGTGGTGGCACGCGATGGGCGTCGTAATGCGCCCCGCGACGACGACGTTCAGACGGGCCTTCGCCACGTCCTCGGGAACGTCGTGCTTCATGATGCAAGCGGCCATGCACGTCCTGCAGCTGATGCACCGGTTGGGATCCGCGACCACGAACTTGTTCATGTCTTTTCCTCCTCCCCCGACTTCTCCGCACTCCCCGTATCCATGCACACCGTGGAACGCAGCCTCAGCCAAGGCGACACACGTCATCGATCGCAGGTTGATCGGACCTCGATCGACAGGCATGCGTCAGGGGGTGAAGCCCACCGTGTCGGGCCGACAATACGCCTCTACGCGCGCGTACGTAATTCACCTGAGGCATCACCTGGTCCATTTTGCCGGCGGGAAGGCGGGATCTTTGCGCTGGCTTAACATGGGCGGAACTGTTTTTGTCGCTTTCCACTGTCAGATCGGCGTCATACTTTTGTAGTACAAAGAAATACAGTGAGCTGTGGCTTTGTTGCTAGATGAATCCCGTTTAGTGGAATTTTGGTCTACCGAGGCGAGGCACCACAGCCAGAGAAGGGCAAAAATAGTCCGTTTGACGACGTTGACCATTCGCCGGAATAGCACCTCTAGCTATCTTCGTAACACCATAAATTTGCGCACAGAAACCCGGCGAACGGACGATTCTGTGCCGTGAACGCACTCGATGTGGGCGTTCGAGGTCACAATCTAGATGTCGGGATTATGTGAAGAGAGGAAATCTGCAACCTGGGAAACGGGGGGAACTCAGGCTGTCAGAGACCGACTGATACGAAAACACCCCCCGTCCGGGGGGCCCGGACGGGGGTGTTGTGGATGGCGCGGAGGTGTGGAGGACCGGCGTTACTTCGTGCCGAAGATGCGGTCGCCGGCGTCGCCGAGGCCGGGCAGGATGTAGGCGTGGTCGTTGAGCTCGCGGTCGAGGGCGCACGTGTAGAGGCGGATATCGGGATCGAAGTCGAGCGCCGTGCGCACGCCCTCGGGGGCAGCGACGAGTACGAGGCAACGGATGTCGCGCGCGCCGGCGTCGCGCAGGTACTTGATGGCGGCCGTCAGAGAGCCGCCCGTCGCGAGCATCGGGTCGACGACGAGGCACGTGCGGTTAGCGATGTCCTCGGGCAGCTTGCAATAGTACTCGTGCGGCTCGTGCGTCTCGGGATCGCGGTACATACCCACGTGGCCGACGCGCGCCGAGGGCACGAGCGTCAGCAGGCCGTCGACCATGCCCAGGCCCGCACGCAGAATCGGAATGATAGCGACCTTCTTGCCGGCAAGGCGCTTGCACGTCGCCGTCTCGAGCGGCGTCTCAACCTCGACGTCTTCCAGGGGCAGGTCACGCATCGCCTCATAGCCCTCGAAGATGGCCAGCTCGCTCACGAGCTCGCGGAACTGCTTCGTTGCCGTGGCCTTGTCGCGCAGGATGTGCATCTTGTGCTGTACAAGGGGATGGTCGATGACCGTGAACCGCTTAGGATCGAACTCTGCTGCCACATCGGACATGAGCTGAGGCCTCCTTTATGTGGGCGCGTTGCGTCGCCGTTCGGATATCCGCAGAGTAGCGCAAGCGCGCCACCTTCGCACGCCTCGTCCGGAAGCGCTCGCGCAAAATGCCGGTAGAGAGAGCGGGGGTAGGGGGTGAAGCGGCGAGGCGAAGGCCGGCAGGCTTGACCAGACGAGCGGGGGCGGAGGCCGGGCTGGGCGAGCGGAGGGAGCAGGCGGGTTTGGGCGAGCGAAAGGAGCAGGCGGGAGCGGGCGCAATCGACGTTTGTGCGAGCTTTTGTAAATTGGGGCTCGCAGATTGGGCGCGTTTTTCGATTGTGCCAGGTTTGCGGGAAGGAGCTCTCAGCAGCACACGCCCCTGACCTGGGAAAACGCTGACGACCCCACGCCACCCCCTCGCACAGGCGCAAAAAACGCCCCGCAAACCTGGCAGGAGCGCAATTCGCGCCCAATCTCGGCGCCCGGTTCTGCAAAAGCTGGCAGAACCGAAAAATGCGCCCAGGCGGCGCGCCCTAATCAGGCTCATCACCCACCGCACGACAACGTACCCCAGGGTAAGATACCCCAGGGTACGTTACGGGACAGCACTCCCTACTTGTGCGCTCCCACGTTCCAGATGCGCTCGTCGTAGCGGTAGCCTTCGTAGCTCGCGCTGATCTGCTGCGGGTCGAACGGCGTCATCTGGTAGACGTAGTTCAGCCAGTTGCGGTAGAGCAGGTTCGCATGGCTGCGCCACGTGAACAGCGGCTCCTGCGCCGGATCATCACCGGGGTAGTAGTTGACAGGCAGCTCGATGGGCTTGCGCGCCGCCACGTCGCGCTCGTACTCGTCGCGCAGCGTGAACTTGCCGTACTCGAAGTGGCCCGTCACGTAGATCTCGCGCAGGTCGCGCGAGGCGATGAGCGAGCTGCCCGCCACGTCGCTGTGGCCAAGCACCTGCAGCTCGGGCACGCGCTCGATGTCGGCCTCGTCAAAGGCGGCATGCCGGGAGTGCGGCATCATAAACACCTCGTCGAAGCCGTTCGTCAGGAACTGGTACTCGTCGCACAGCCTGTGCGGGAATATGCCGAACATCTTGGCCGGCAGCATGCGCTTCGGCACGCCGTAGCGATGGTAGAGCCCCGCCAGTGCACCCCAGCAGATGTGCATCGTCGAGAAGACGTTCTCGCGGCTCCAGTCGAGCACGCGCTGCAGCTCGGGCCAGTAGTCGACGTCCTCGAACGGCAAGTGCTCGATCGGCGCACCCGTGATGATGAGGCCGTCGTACTTACGATCCTTGAGCTCGTCGAACGTCTCGTAGAAGCGCACGAGGTGGTCGGCGGGCGTGTTCTTGGACTCGTGGCTGCCCATGTGCATGAAGTCAAGGTGCACCTGCAGCGGCGACTTGGAGATGAGGCGCAGGATCTGCGTCTCCGTCTCGATCTTCTTGGGCATGAGGTTGAGCAGCACGAGATTGAGCGGGCGAATGTCCTGCTTGGCGGCCACGTCCTCCTCGAGCGCGAAAATGCGCTCGTCCTCGAGAATGCCTTTCGCGGGCAGGCCGTCAGGTATCGTGATAGGCACGGAAAACTCCTCCTGGATGCTCTCTGCGCTACAGACGAATGCGTGTCCGCCCCATCCTACCGCTCGTCGGCGTTGAGATGGATGATGCGGATGGAGCGCACGAAGTTTTCCTCGAGCACGATGCGCGCCATCGTGGGGCCGCCGGCAGCCCGAGGGCGCGTCACAGAGCCGGGGTTGACGATCGTACACGCCCCGACGTCGGTCACCTCAGCGATGTGCGTGTGGCCGCAGATGGCGATGCACGTGTCAAGCGGGGCAAGTTTCGAGGGGATGTGCGTCACCTTGAACGTGATGCCCAGGCGCTCAAAGCGGGCCATGGCCTGCACGTTTGGCCCATACTGGCCCGGCCAGTCGTTGTTGCCGAGCACGGCGATGACAGGCGCTTGCATCTCGAGGCGCGCGATGATATCGTCGGCGCAGATGTCACCAGCGTGTACGATAAGGTCGGCGCCGGCACAAGCGCGAAACGCGGCCGTCGAGAGGACGCCGTGCGTGTCCGACAGGACGTCGATGCGAAACTGTCGCTCAGAACCGGGCTCAACGACACGTAATGGCAAGACGGGCAACACGGGCTCTGGCGCGAGCTCCGGCTCGACCCGGGCTGCCGCCGACGAGAGGCTGCCAGTACCGTGGGTCAGCGACGCAGGTACGGCTTCCATGAAATCACCTGCCTAGAGCTTGAGCACTTTCTTGAGCGGCGCGACACGGCGGCGCGACACGGGGATCTTCTCGTTGTCGTCGCGCATCGTGAGCTGCAGCGTGCCACCGGGGATGCTCTCGACCTCGCTGACATACGACAGGTTGACGATGTGGCGGCGATGCACGCGGAAGAAGTTGGCGTCGGCCAGGCGGGCCTCGAGATTCGTGAGCGAGATCGTCGACAGGTAGTGATCATCCTCGGTGTACAGGCAGGAGTAGTCGTCCTTGGCCGTGATGTAGCGAATCTTGTCGACAGGCACGAGAATCTTCTTGCCGCCCTTTTCGACAGGGATGCGCTCGGATGCGGGCTGCGACTTTGCGACGGTCGTGCCCAGTGCGGCGCGCACTTTGTCGACGGCGCGGCGCAGGCGATCCGTCTCGACGGGCTTGACGAGGTAGTCGACGGCGTTGACGTCAAACGCGCTCGCCGCATACTCGCCGTACGCCGTCACGAACACGACGGCAGGCAGGTTCTTGAGCTTCGAAAGCGCCTCGGCCAGCTGCATACCGTTGACGCCCGGCATGTTGATGTCGAGGAACATGACGTCGCAGTGGGACTTCTTGAGATTCTCGATAGCGGCGCGCACGTTGTCGGCCTCGGCGACCACTTCGACGTCGCCGACCTCATCGAGCAAAAAGCGCAGCTCAGAGCGGGCAGGAGCCTCGTCGTCAACAATCATTGCCTTCAACATGGTCTTGCTCCGCTCCCTCTCGAACCGTTCGTTCACCCACAGGCCTGGGGCCATTGTAGCCGAAAACGTATCCGTTCAAGGGCTCAGAGCACCCGCTCACGTGAAGTATTCTTGACGATCCTCGCCCCGCAAATATGATGCTCCGCCTAGGCTTTTTGCTTACGCGTCCTCGAAATCTCCCCCGTCGTCCTCGTCGTCATCGTCGCCCCACAGCTCGGCCACGGCTCCCGCTATGCGCATCGTCACCGTCGTGCCCACACCGAGCTGCGTGTCGATAGTCATGCCGCTGTCGCCCCCAAAGCAAGCATGCAGGCGGGCGTCCACGTTGTGCAGCGCGATGCCCGTGCCCCGATCGGAGGCGCGACACTCCCCGTGCACGAGGCGCTCGGCCGTCTCCTGCGTCATGCCGAGGCCGTCGTCGGACACGGCGATCACGGCGTCGCCGCCGTCGGCGTGAACGTCGATCGTCAGCGTAAGCGGGCCCTCGGGGCGCATGGCGTGGTTGACGGAGTTCTCGATGATGGGCTGGATGATGAAGGCGGGCACGCGCACGATCTCGAGCCCCGGCTCGACGTGTACGACCTGGCGGATGCGGCTCTCGCCAAAACGAGCCACCTCAAAGCCCAGGTAGCGCGTCGTCTGCTCTATCTCGCGCTCCACGGTGATGAGGTCGTCGGAGTTCTCGAGCGTACGACGGTAGAACGTCGCGAACTCGCGCAGCAGCACGCGCGCCCGGTCGGGATCCGTGCGGATGAGCGCGGCAATCGTGTTGATGGTGTTGAACAGGAAGTGCGGGTTAATCTGGGACTGCAGGGCCTGGAGCTCGGCCTTCGTCGCCAGCTCCACCTGACGGTCAAGCTCCGCCATCGAGAGCTGCGTCGAGAGCAGCTCGGCAAAGCCCTCGGAGATGGCCATCTGCGTCTCGTCGATGAGCTCGGGCGCCTCGTAGTACAGCTTGAGCGTACCGAGCGAGGCGTTGCGCACGAGCAACGGCGCCACGATGCCAGCAGGGATGATGGGCGAGCCGCTCGTGGCCGCCGTGGCTCCCGTCGAGGAGAACACCTGGGCCTCCTGCGTGCTGAGCGCCTCGTGCGTCGCCGCCGTGTGGATGGGGCTACCCAGCGGGAAGTCCTCGGCGAAGCGCCCGGCGTAGCCCAGCACGACGCGGTCGTCGGTCATTGCGACAGCCATGGCCTGCGTCTCGGGCAGCAGCAGCTCGCACACGGCCTGGCAATTCTGCTGCGACAGGCCGCCGCGCATGTACTCGAGCGTCTTTGAGGCGAGCGAGAGCAGCCACTTGGTCTGCGAGGCGCGCCGCTCGGCGAAGAAGTGCTCCTGGATCATGACGTTGACTCCCTAGCCGACGATCTCGCGCACGACCATGATGATGCCCGACAGGACGAGAAGCACGCCGAACAGGCCTGTGAGCAGGCGCTCGTTGACGTGTGTGAGAATCTTGGCACCCAGCTTCGCGCCGATGATGGACCCGACGATGAGCAGCAGGCCGAGCAGCCAGTCGATGTTGCCGAGCAGGGCGTGCGTGATGAAGCTCGGCACGGCCAGGATGCCCACCGACACGAGCGACGTGCCGCTGGCCTGCTTCATCGTGAGGCCGAAGGCGGCCTGCAGGATGGGCACGATGAGAAAGCCGCCGCCCAGGCCTAGCCAGCCCGACAGGAAGCCCACGACGCAGCCGAGCAGGATGCAGCCCACGTAGAAGCGCACGCTGCCGTCCTCGGAGAGCAGCGTCTTCTTGGGCGCAGGGGCCGTGGCGCCGTTTGCGGCGCCGGCAAGAGCAGCGGGACGGCTCTTGTAGACGCGCTTGAACATCTTGTACGCCGTGAACAGGATGAACACACCCGTCAGGATCATCGCGTACATGCCCGGCAGGTTCGTGGCAGCAACGGCGCCCAGCGGCGAGAGGCACGCCCCTGCGATACCGACGATGATGCCGATGCGGAAGCGGATCGTGCCGTCGTGCAGGCGCGCCAGCATGCCCGAGATGGACGTGGGCAGGATGGCAAACAGCGACGTGCCCGACGCGATGGCCGCCGGCTGCCCGAAGACGATGTGGATGAGCGGCACCATGACCATACCGCCGCCGATGCCGAACATGGCGGACAGGATGCCGACACCCACGCCGCACAGGGCGATGGCGATGCCGAGCAGAAGCGTGATTTCCATGCGGTCAGGACTTCCCTTGCGTTACTCGGCGTCGGTCGGTGTCGAGGTCGGGGCTGGCTTGGCGGTGGCTCGACGGTCTTCCGAGTCGTCGGAGGGACGCTCGCTGACGGGATACTGGTCGGACGGCTTGCCGTCAAGCAGGCCGTCGGCAGCCTCGACGCGAGGCTGGGAGCCCGTCGCCCACGTGGGGACGTCCTGGTCGTCGTCGCCCCACGCGGCCGAGAGATCGTCGGCGCTCAGCGGGGCGTCGCTCTCGCTCTCCCACGTGGGGACCTCGGCGGCATTCACGTCCGGGACATCCTCTGGCTCGCTGGCTGCAGGCGCGTCGGAAGCCTGCGCAGGCACGGGAGCCTGTCGGGGCGTCACCGGAACGTAGTGCTCGTGGCGCGCGTCGCGCTCGGACTGCTCGCCCCACTCCGTCTGCGCGCCCGCAGCCGCGAACGTCCCGACGCCCTCAGCGCGATCGCCCGCGGCATCGGCAGCGGGGCCAGCTGTCGGGCTGCCGCTCACCATGCCCGCACGCTGCGCCATGCGCGCCGCGATGGCCGGCGAGAGCATGCCGGCGCCGCGCAGCACGTGCTGCATCTCCTCGTCGAGCCAGGCCGTGCGCGCCACCTCGGGCCATGCCTGCTGGAAGTGCAGGTAGTTCGTGCAGTTCTGCTCGGCGTAGTCCACGGCGTCCTTGCGGCCCTGACGATAGATCTGCCAGTAGGCGGTCTTCTCCGGCGTCATCATCGCGCGCCAGTACGCCGTCTTGCGGATGCGGTTCGGCAGCTCAGGGCTGATCCACGGACCCGGGTAGGGCATGAGCGCCTCGGGCGTCAGCATGTGCATGTCGATGTTGGAGTTGCAGATCTCGATCTTGCGGCGCTCGTACGTCCAGCGATAGACGTCCTGCAGGAAGCGCGGGGCCGTGTCCTTGATGCGCGGCGGCGTGTGGCGGACGCGCCATTTGTTGTCGAACCACACGTCCATGCCATAGAGGCGCATGTTGATGAGGTAGTCGAGGTCTTCGCCGCGCGTGATCCACGGGTCGAACGCCACGCGGGTGAACGCCTCGGCGTGCACGGCGAAGCAGCCACCGCACACGACGTTGCTGCGCGAGATGCGCGGACCAGCCAGCGCCTGCGTCATCCACTCGTTGAACTCGGCGCGCTTCGCCCAGAACTTGTCGTAGAACTTGACGGTGCGGCGATCGGCCAGCGCAGAGTTGCGACGGTCGAGGAAGTAGCCGGACTTGGCGACGATGGGCAGGCCGTTGCGATCGACCTGGCCGAAGCCGTACACGGCGTTCACGAGGAAGTTCTCGTCGAGGATCGTCTCGTCGTCGTCGATGAACACCGCGACGTCGCAGCCCAGGGCGCAGCAGGCCAGCAGGCCCATGTTGCGGATGGCGCCGTAGCCGCGCAGCGAGATGGGCTCGCCGATGTCGGCGGGCAGGTCTTCGGAGATCTTCTCGTTGAGCACCATGGACTTGAACGAGTCGACGATGACGACGTCGGGCAGCTCGTGCCTGTCCACCAGCTCGCGCACGCGCCGCACGGCCCGCTCCTCAACGGCCGGCGGCGCAGTGACGAGGATGATGACGGTCTTGAGGCCGAGCACCTGCTTGAGCGAGGCGAGGCACAGGTCGAGCTGGGGGTGCTCGCTCTCGACGGGCGTGGCGTGGTCATACCACTGCACGCTGCCGGGATTGCCCAGGTGGTCGCTCGACGACCAGTATGTGGGGATGACGACCGCCGGATTCATGGCGCAACCCCTTTCCTCGCAAGCTCGAGAGGCGCTTGGCACGCGCCGGATGCTTACGAACGCGTTGTCGAAGAGCCGGCCGTTGCGGGGGCCGACTCGAGATTCTGAAACACAGACGTCCTGCTCAGGGCACGATACAGCGGGTAGCCCAGTACGTAAAGGATAACCGCCTCACCGATGGCGGTCGAGACGAGGCCGAAAACATACATGGGCAGGTAGGCGCCGTCCAGGCTTATGCTCGTGAACGGAATCGTGTAGAAGCCAAGGCCCTGGAGCAGCAGCGGCAGGTAGGCCGGGACGACGAGAGCGTTGAAGATGACGGGGCCGGCAAGCGCCAGCAGCGGGTTCGCACGGAAGTGGCGCATCCACAGCGCGCCGAGAAGCGTGGCCAGCGAGCCAAACACGACGTCGAGCAGGCCGAGCATGCCTGTGCCCGAGATCGCGATGTTGAGCAGGTTGGCCAGGGCACAGCCGATCGTGAGGCCCGGCACGGCGGCCGGCGTGAACATGGCGAGGACGCAGAGCGCCTCGGAGACGCGGAACTGGACCGGCCCCCAGGCCAATCCTCCGAGGAACAGCAGGGCGACGAGCGTGAACGCCGCATAGGCAGCGGCGATCATGCCCGTCTGGGCGATGAAACGCGTGTTCATGGGAAGGTCCTTTCGAGAAACGTGACGCTTGGGCAACGGGTGGGTGCACGTCTGGACAGGGCCCAACGATGGCCAGACGGGTCTCGCCGCGCGGAGGAGCGACGCGCGGGGTGCACACAGGGTACCCGCAGGCACGAACGCGCGACAAGGCGTGCGGTATGGTAGCAGATGCGCGGGCCCGTGGCGCGCGTCAGCAAGAAGGCGCCGGGGCCGGAGCGCAGCTAAGACGGAGTGCGGCTGCTACAAAAAGCGGCCTCGTGAATTCCGCTGCTACAAAACCCGGCGTTTTGTACGATTCGGGGTCGTTTTCGGCAGTGTTACTACTAACAATGCATGTATCACTGCAGGTGGGCAGCTTGCAGGTAAAACTAGCAAGTGAGTGGGATCGTGCATATCGCTGCATTCTGTAGCACGCGATTTCACGAGGCCGGGTTTTGTAGCATGAGCGATAAGCGCCCGTCGATGTGGAAGGCGGAATCGAAAAGCTGCTTCGCCTCCGGCAGATCAAAAACCCAGCGCTATTCCCTGCCGAGATACTCATAGAAAAGTGAAGTTCTGGGTAAAGACCAGACATCATATCGAGTAAGTACCTTAGAAGAAAGGAAGACAAGATGAACACTGTCGACGAAGATGAAAAGAGCGGCTTCGACCCTGTTCTAGCGCGGGCAAGCGTGAGACAGTTCACGGAGGAGCCCGTGAGTGACGAGGATGTTCGTCGGCTGTTCGTGGCCGCAATGGCGGCGCCGTCAGCTCGCAACCAGCAGCCGTGGGAGTTCTACGTTACGCGCGACCGCGCCATGCTCGAGGCGCTCTCGCAGGCAACACCCTACACGAAGCCCGCAGCCGGCGCAGCCCTGGCCATCGTCGCGTGCGCGCGCACGCAGGAGCTCGCATCGCCGGCGCACGTCCCGCAGGACATGGGCGCCTGCGTCGAGAACATCCTCGTGGAGGCGGCAGGCTTGGGTCTCGGAGCCGTGTGGATGGGCGTCGCGCCGTACCGCGAGCGCATGGACGAGACCGCTCGGATGCTCGGCATCCCCGCTGATGCCGGCCTCGACCCGTTCGCCATCATCGCCGTCGGCCATCCTGCCAGCGAGGTCACACCCCGCGGCCCCGAGCGCTTCGACGAGGCACGCATCCACTGGGCGTAGAGCCCCGTACCAGCTATCAAACCAGAGGCGCCCGCCGTCTGCGAAAGAGCAGGTGGCGGGCGCCCCATATTTTAAACAACAGTGAACAGATCCGAACGGCTTACCTCGTCAGCAACCGAGAACGACTCGCAGCAGGTCAGCAGCAGTTCGGTAGAAGGGTTCACGCGCATCCCGCGCCACGGCCTCGGCAAAGCGAGGCATCCAGACGAGCGCGTGGCGGTCGAGAAAAGTCTGATAGACCGCCGTAGGAGAGCTTCCGGACAGCGAGACCTCGCTCACCGCTAGAGTGCAGAGGTACTCGAGGAACTCGAGCTCCGTGTCCACGCGGTCAACGGGGTCGTTCGTACCCTCGGGACGGCCGAGCCCGCAGGCGCGCATCGAACGCTCGACGTCCATGGAATGCCTGTTCACGTAGAGCAGCGGCGCCACCCCGTCGTCGGCTGCGCGCCATACGCCCTCGTACGGCGAGACCACCGGCTTCGGCGCTCCCACAAGCAAGCGTGTCGCCTCCACACGCAGTTCATGCGTCACGTCCTCGGCAGCACCCTCGGAATAGGCGTCCAGGCACGCGCCCCAGCCCTCGGGTAGCGCGCAACCAATGGCCCCTGCCATCTCCCGAGCGGCGTCAGCCCACTCGCCCGAGACGAGCGCACCCACCAGCTCATCCGTCGGGTAGGCAAACGACAGGGCAAGCAGTTCGTAAGCCGCCGCACGAGCCTGCCACACCTGTGCCCCATCGCTACCCTGGGCAGTGCTCTCGATCATAGGAAACGTTCCCCTCCTGCCACTTGAGCTAGCCTCCACAAGGCCGGCCTCATATTCACCGCCCACACCTCAAGTTCAGCAGCCGCACGCCACTACGCCGTCCGCGCGCCCCGCCCAACACGGTGCAGTGCCCTTCCCACGCCAGCGCATCAAACAGGGGCGTGCGCACCTGCCTATATCCACACCGCGTCGAGAGCAACTTCTCGCAAAGCGCTCCCCCGCGCCGTCGTCTCGATCACGTTCGTCGAGATGGCCGGCACGACGGGCAACCCCATGAGCAAATCGAGGCGGCTCGGAGGAAACGAGAGGCTGCCGTCGTCGCCATCGATCTCGCAGCAGATGCCACGCTCGGCCAAAAGCTCCCGCACTGCCTCGACGTCGTCATCGAACACCTTGGCCGTCTTGTAGAAGAAGTCGCCCCTATCGAGCTCGTACACACCACCAGCAAGGTTGACAGCCGCATTCTGGCGAAACACCTGGCCGCGATTTTTGTTCTCAAGCGAGCAATAATGCACCCCGAGCGACAGTCCCTCGTCAAGCGCAAACTCCAACAGCTCAAGGCACAGAAGCTCGCTCCCCTCAACGGGCAGACCCGCTGGATAGGAGTAGTCATACGGGACCTCGTACGGCGGGTTCTTGATCTCAAAGCCGCGCTGGCGAAACGGCGCCCAGTCACTCACTGGGTAGCCGAACTCCAGCAGATTGATGCCAAAGACGCCAATCTCGTCGAGCCGGCGCAGCAACCGCTGCATCGCCTCGCCCGTACCGGGGATGACAGGCATCTCCACCATGACGGCGGGGATGTACCGAAGCGCAAGTTCAAGGCGGTTGCAAGCCTGTTCGATGAGGACGGCGACGCTCGTAGGATACCCGGCCCCGTCATCCACATCGATCTTGACGCTCAGGCGCAGCTCGTCAAGACCCGCATCCCGCAGCTCTGCCAAGCACTCCGCGTCCAGAAAGTCGCCAGCCGTATAGAGGCGCAGGTGCGCACCGGGATACTCAGCGCGAGCTCGACGTAAAAACGTATACGTCTCTTCCTTGTAGAGCAGCGGCTCGCCGCCGGTTAGGCCCACATGCGTGACATCGCCACCGACCTCGGCCGAGAACGCTTTGAGTTCCCGTTGAGCATCGTCCCAGGCTGGCAGTCTGTCCGAAACACTCTCCTGGTTGCGGTTGAAACAGAAGTAGCACGAGCGGTTGCAGCGCAGGGAGGGCGCAAACGTACGGCTGCCAAGACCGTCAGCACAGGCCGCGCAGGCCGGGGACAGCTCGCCAGCCCAGAGACTGGCGCCGGCGTTGCGCTCGTGGGCACCCTTAGCGAGGACACGCTCCCGCACAGCAAGAGTCTCGGCACTCAGGTAACCCTCAGGCGCCAGGTCAACACCCAGGCTATCCACGCTCTCGACGTAATCGCGGCGGATGCCCGCGTAGTTCTCGAGCCACGTCGCGAGTGTCGGGCGCTCGGCGAGCAGGGAGTCCCATCCTGCGGGATCCGGACAGCAAGCGTGCATGGCCGATCCCCCGATAGGCACCAGACGATCGTCGCGCTCCCCGGCGCACGTCCGCACGCCCCTACAGTCCTCCATGCCTCCCCCTCCCGCACGCGATATCCCGGGCCGGAGAGCCGGTCGCCACGCGTCCGGCCCTCAGCCCGGGACGAGCAAGCCCGTCCGTTACACCAGGTAGTAGATGTTCGGCTCCGTACCGACGCTCGTCTGGAGCTGCTTATACTCGCGCGTCGCTATGAGCTTGGAGACTTCGGACTCGGGATCGTCGAAGTCACCCCAGAAACGCGCGGACTCGCGGCAGACGTCGGCACAGGCAGGACGCTCGCCGCGCTCGATGCGGTGCCAGCACATCGTGCACTTCTCGACGACGCCCTGCTGGTGCTCGGGGGCGTCGGCGTCGCCCACCTTGAAATCGAGGAAGTACTTCGGCGCCTCCTCGTTCAGCGTGCGCACGCCATCGTAGGGGCAGGCGGCTATGCACGAGCCACAGCCAATGCACACGTCGTAGTCCTGCAGGACGACGCCGGTCTCCTCGTCCTTGTACGTGGCACCGACCGGGCATGCCTCAGCGCACGCCGGCTTGGAGCAGTGCTGGCACGAGTATGTGTAGTACGACAGCGCCAGCCCGTTTGGCCATTCGCCCGATGGCGCATTGTCGACATCGCTGCCCTCAGTCTTGGCTCGGTTCCACCACACACCCTCGCCGATGTTGTTCTCGACCTTGCAGGCCATGGCGCACAGGTTGCAGCCAACGCAGCGCGTCGTGTCGATGACAAACCCATAGCGTGCCATTACTCAGCACCTCCGTCGTAGAGCTCGACTTCGCACAGAATGTCGTTGTAGCAGCTGTTGCCCGACATGGGATCCATGATCTGACGGGTCAGATCCGTGTTGTGGCCGGCAACGAAGTCGCCGATCTGCGGGCCATGCGGCAGCCTAACGCAGTCAGGACGGATCCCCTTCGTGACGTGGGCTTTGAGCACGACCGAACCACGATCATTAAAGGCACGCACCATGTCGCCCTGCTTGATGCCGCGGGCGAGGGCGGCTTCCTCGCTGATGTCGATTTGGGGCTCGACGCGCAACTCGTTGAGCCACGGCGTGTCGCTGAACACCGACTGTCCCTGGTACATCTCGTGAATGCTGAACGCGAACAGCGGGTACTTCTCATGCTCGGGGCTGTTGACGCTCGCCTCGACGGCCTCTTCCCAGCAGGGACGGCGCTCGAGGTCCCAGTCGATCTCGCGCCCGTCGTAGTTGCGCGGCGTGGGGTTCTCGATGTAGAAGGCGTTGCGGATGCCCGCATACGTGGACGTCCCCGGAGCCAGGCGCTCGCCCTCGGCAAAGTTCACGATGACGCGCTTCTCTTTGTAGTCATCGTACGTCGAGCCGTTTTCGCGGTTGGTAGGCGTGTCAAGAGCTGCGCGCAGGTACTCCTCGTCGCTCATCGGATAGAGATCGTCATAGCCCATGGCGTCTGCCAGCAGACGGAACACGTCCATGTCCGTCTTGCACTCGCCAGCCGGCTCGACAGCTTTCTCGAGCAGCGAGAAGCCGCCATCGCTGTCCTCTTTCTCCCACGTCATCGCGATGGGGAGCACGATATCGGCGTAGCGCGCCGTGTCGGACATGTACGGGTCGGCCACGACGAGCAGGTCGAGCTTGTCGAACGCCTCCTTGAGCTCCGTCGTGCCGCAATCCGAAGACATGGGGTTGGCCTGCATGATGTAGGCAACCTTGATCGGCACCTCCTCGTCGCCCAGTTTGCCCGTCTCCATGACCTGCGGGAAGTAGATGGACGACATGTTGAACTCGGTCTTGCCACCCTCGACCTTCACGAGCTCGGAGACGTCCACGCCAGGCAGGACTGCGTTGTCGAGCTCCGCCGCCTCGCCGAGGATGTTGTAGAACAGGAAGGAACCTTGCTGGTTGTAGTTGCCGGTCAGGCAGGCCAACAGCATGATGTTCTTATAGAAGTGGCGCGAGTTGGTGTAGTGGCCTGTGCCCTGGTAGTTCGCGATGGCTGCGGGCTTGGCGGTCGCATAGAGCTCTGCGACCTCCTCGATCTTCTCCTTGGGCAGGTCGCAGACCTCAGCGGCCTTCTCGACCGTGTACTCCTTGATGCCCTCGAGCACGTAGTCAAGCACCGTCTGGTACGTCACGCCCTCGATCTCATACGAGCCGCGCACGGCCGGGTTCGCCACGGTGTTGACCGAGCCATACGTGCCCGCGTCCTCGTCCCACACCACCTCGGCGTCAACGGCCTCGTCACCCTCGCCTTCGGGCTCGAGCCCCAGGTCAGAGAGGCGCAGGAACGTGCCATCCTCCTTGCGTAGGTAAGGAGCGATGGACTTCGTCTTGAGGAAGTCCCAGTCCACGAGCTCGTGATCGACGATGTAGTTGCACATGGCAAGAGCGAGCATGCTATCCGTCGCGGGGCGGATCGGCAGGTAAACGTCGGACTGCGAGGCCACAACGTCGAAGCGCGGGTCAATCGTGACGATCTTCGTACCGTTCTCCTTGGCCTTGCGCAGGAAGCGCCACGCCGTACGGGAGGCGCTCACGGGGTTGACGCCCCAGATCAGGACAACTTTGGAGTCCAGTACGGCGTCCTGCGAGCCAAAGCCCATGCCAAGACCCGGGATGGACGGGAGCGCCCACATGAGTGCCGCATCGGCCGCAGGGCCGATGGAGGTAAAGCCGCTGCGCTGGACGAAGCGGTCATACGAGATGCAGGTGTAGCCGCGCGTCGCGTTGAGGCCCCAGCTACCCTGCGGGCAGTTCAGGGCAGTCGTGCCAACGAAGCTGTACCACAGAGCGACCGAACGATCTCCGTACTCGGCCTGAGCGGCCTTCATATGGTCAGCGATCGTCGTGATGGCCTCGTCCCAGGAGATACGCTCCCACTCGCCCGCACCGCGCTTGCCCACGCGCTTCATCGGGTAAAGGTTGCGATTCGTGCTGTAGAGGCGCTGGGGGTTCGTCTGGCCGCGGACGCATCCCGTCTTGAACTCGGGGTGCCCCTCGACGGGACCGAGCGGCTTAATCTGCACGAGCTTGCCCTCGCGCACGATGCCCTTGAGGCGGCAGTTCGGGCCGCCGCAGTTGCCTCCGCACTTGCTGTAGAACACCTGCTCGTCAGCAGCTGCGGAACTGCCGGCGTCCTTGTCGCTCGACGCGCTCGGCTCGGCGGCAAGCGCCCTCAGAGCCGGCGCCATCGCGTGTGCGGCCGTGGCCGCGCCGGCGACCGTGCCCGTCGTCTTGAGGAAGCTGCGGCGCGTGAGCCCGCTCTTCTGGACGTTCGTTTCTCCCATGGATCCTCCCTTTTCTCCCCTCGGGAACCTCAGCCGCAACCCCGGGGCGAGAGCTGGCGTGTTACTCGCGATGGCCATGCCAAAGAGGCGCCATGTCCCTCGCGATGAGCCGGTCAGCGCAAGCGTCGTCGCCTCGCATGACAGACCTTTCGGCAGAGCTCGCCTCGCTCCTCCTGCGGCTGCTGTCTAGTCTGTCATATATATATATGATTGTGAATATAAAAATGCTGCTAATCGCCACTTGTCATATAGTCATATGACACAGTAACAGAGGCTACACCTTGGAGGACTTTTTCTGAGAGTCCCCAGCAGTAGCTCTGACCTGCACCTTTGTCTTTGGAGTCCTATCCTCGGGCATCTCACTTGACATCGGGGCAAACCCTTCGGAGAACGCGCTCGGAAGCACCAGCGTCCCGCCGGACTCCTCCACGCTCTCGTATGCCAGGTGCATCGTGCGCAGCTTCATGGCCACGGGGTCATCGCCATAGACGTCCGAAGCGTCCTTGAGCATTTCGGAGATGTCCTTTTCCGCCTCGGCGAGCACCATGCGTGCGTTCTTCCGTCGCTCGGCCGCCGCCTCCTGGGCCATCGCTTGCTGCAGCTCCTTGGGGATGACGATGTCGCGGATCTCGACGTCGACGATCGAGATGCCCCAGGGATTCAGCTTCGCCTCGATCTCCTGCTTGAGCTCCTCGTCGAGCTGCTCGCGACGCGTGGCCACCTCCGCGATGCTCCTGCGCCCGATCGCCTTGCGCATCGACGTCTGGGCGACCCACGCCACGGCCTGCGCGTAGTCCTCGACCTCGACCGTCGCGCGCTTGGCGTCCCACACCATCCAGAACAGTACCGCGTCGGCGTTGACTGGCACGAGGTCGCTCGTCAGCGTTTCCTCGGCACCGAAATACGTGGATGACACGCGCTGGTCGATGCGCAGCGTGTAGAACTCCACGAGAGGGATCGTGAACACGATGCCCGGCCCCGCTACGCGGTTGAAGCGGCCAAAACGCAGGACGACGGCCTTCTCCCACTCCAGCACGATGTGGACAGAAGACATGGCAAGGCAACCGGCGAGAAACGCCGCGATGAGGACGGCAAGGCCGACGCCGCCGACAAGCAGGGCGCCCAGACCCAAGACGAGACAGAACGCGGCCGCGAACACAACGATCGAGAACGCGACGGCTCCGTTGCGAGAGGCGCGCCGGCGGGTCGTCTCCGCGCCCAGCACGGCCCCTCGGTCAAACGCGCCCGCGACGACGGCAGGCTGTGCCCCGGGAGCTGCGTCCCCATGCGTCGAGACCTCGCCTTTCCTGCGACTCATCCGTAGCCTCCTATGACTGGGCCGCCCGCGCCCGCTCCATGCAGGCGGAGAAACGCTCCTGGATGTCGTCGAGCGACATCCCCAGCTCAATACACCTTTCGAAGTACTCCTGCGTCACGACCTCGGCCATCGAGCTCAGCGTCCTCTCGTGGCGACCGCCCACGTCAAGCACGAACGCCCCCTGGCGCCGGCGCGACTGGATGAGCCCGTCCTGCTCCAAGCTCATGTACACCTTGCTCACCGTGTTATAGTTCACGCCAATCTCGGCCGCCAGCCCGCGCACGGTCGGCAGCTGGTCGCCGGGCTGGTAGTGACCCGACGTGATGAGGTAGACGAAGCGATTCTTCAGCTGGACCCAGATGGGGATGCTGCTCTCTTCGTTGATGTCGAACAGGGCCACGCGCGTCCCCTCCCTCGTGCCATTTTTCGTGCCCTCGCCACCATGCGGTCAACCATTGACGCTACGCGGACCCATTAAGCCCAGGCCAGCAGCTAGGCATGCGTCTCCGCTGACGCGTGCTCCGGAACGGGCTGCTCATGAGTGCCCGCCCCAACGACAACGCCCCTCATGATACATCCTCCCATGATGACCAATACCATGGCACACACCAGGACAGCGGCTGGCACCTGCGGAAAATGCACCAGTCGGCGTCCGACGCCACCCGCAGACCGAGCGCCTCGCAACGCACGTCCGTATTTTCCCGCAGCACAGGCAATCCCACCCGCACGTCCCCACGCAAGGCCCCGCCGCCCTTCCGAGTAGGCCCTCGCCATCACGGACAGCTCTGCCGCGAGCGGTACCGCCAGCCCACACACGATAAACCCCAGCCACCACCACGTCGAAAGTGAACCCGTCACCAGAACGTTAGCCGAAGCGAGAGCCGCGGGGCTGCCGCCCGATCGCGCCGAAGCGACGAACAGCGCCGCCGCGATGGCCTCGAGCACGATGACCACCGCGTCGATGGGAACGAGCAAGCGCTTCACGTGGTCAACCCGCCTGTCCCCATCTACGAGCTCTGCCAGGAGAAGCAGCACGGCAAGGCCGCACGAGCACGACGACAGCACGAACAGGACGGGGAGCATCGACGTGTCCCACAGGGCCACCGCCTTCATGCTTTGCAGGAACAGCCCCGTATACGCCATGACGAACAGGGCAAGCACCGCGGCAACGACCTCGGCTGCCGCCACAAAGGCCCTCGTCACGCACGGGGCATACAGGACGCGCACGAGAGCCAGTCCGGCCGCACAGGCAACGAGGGCGCCGAGAGCGTAGGCGCCAAACGTCAGCAGCGACGGGCGGGGGCGCAGCAAGAACAGCAGAATGCGATCAGCGCGTCCCAGGTCGAACACCAGACAGAGCAAGCCCATGGTGAGCATGGCGAAGCCCGCGATCAGGCCGTAAGCGACAAGGCGCTCGGCAGGGCGGGCGTCCTCGATGCTTGCACGGGACGAGGTCCCAAACGGAGTCCGAATTGCACAGAGATCGAGCAGACAGGACGCGGCAACGACGCCAGCACCCGCTCCGCCCAGAAAGAGGTATGCAACGACGAGGGACCCGAACACCTTGCGTCACCTCCCGGCTTTAGCGCGCGAAGACGTGGAATCTGGCTGTGGCGAGCCTTCTCGCAACAAGCCTGGCCATCAACGGCTCGCTCTACGGTACCAGATTTCCCTGCACCCGATGGGCCGCAGGCAGGCTCACGAGCGTCCCGCTGTCAAACGCCTAGCGGTTCTCGATGCTGCCGATGTTCTTGAGCTCGATGGAGATGCGGCCGTCGGGCTCGTTGAAGAACTGGATGTAGTCGGTGTTCGTGCTGTACTCCGACGGGAACGTGATCTCGATGCCCGTGTCGGTGCGGATCTTGTGGCTCTTCGCCATGCGCGCCGTCGCCGAGCGCTTCACGCTGACGCGCTCGGGCAGCTCCTCGCGCCGCGCTTCCTCGGCAAAGCGCTCACGAGCTGCGGGAACGTCCTCGAACACCTCGTCGGCCAGGTCCCAAGGCAGCAGTTCCTCGGAGTCGTCGACGTTCTCGGCCAGGTAGTTCTTCGCCTTTGACAGGGCGACGGCCGTGTTTGTGCCGTACTCCTGAGCCACGTCCTCAACGATGCGCGTCACGGTGTCGAGCACCTCGCGCGTCGAGGCCTGCTGGACAGCGCACTGCAGCAGGCCGTCGGCGATGACCTGCGTCGTCGCGCCGGCGATCGTGCGCGGCTTATCGTTGAAGTCCACGCCCATCGTGCGCTCCGTGATGATGGCGTACGTGTCGAGCTTCTGCGTGGGGCTCGGCAGCATGGCGTCATGACGCACGACGTCGGCAAACGGGGCGCCGCCGAACTCGGAGATGTCGTGCATGAAGCTTTGCTTGCGCGGCAGGAGCAACAGGGCGAAGCGACGGTCGCCCCGGCCCTCAAACGCGGCGTCAGCTACCTCGGCCTCTTCGGAGTTCGCGGCAGCCTGAGCGTCGGAATCGTCCTCGTAGTCAACAACGAGAACATCAATAGCCTCGACGGGATCGGCCATGCGAAGCTGATCGTAGAGGTACTCGGCGATCTGAACCGACAGGCCCACGAAACCGGAGTCCTGCTCGAAGTACTGGCTCAGCGCGTCGGCGAACTGGCTGTCGGCAGCAAACTCGCCGTGCTTGTTCTCAGCGCTGTTGAACGCCTTGCGCACGTGACGCTGCACGAACGACTTGACCGTCCTCACGGAGAGGTCGAGCTCGCGCTGCGAATAGACGCTACCGCCCGACTCAAAGTCGAACGCGTGCAAGATGGCGTGGGTGACGTTCACGTGCAAGCTCCCTTCATTGGCAACCGCTGCTGCCCCGTGCTAAACCCCCGTCAGGTTGCGGTCGGGAGCGCTTGCGGGTGCACTCAACACGGCGCCAGTCGAGCCAGCGAGACCTGCGCCTCGCCAGAGTACCTATCATCTGGTCAGTCCTCGCGATTATGACGGATTCGGACGAACGTGGCACGACGGGGTAGGCGCCCGAACAGCAAAACCCGCTTTGGCTGCACTGTTTTGGGCTCAAGTGTACGTTTCTTCGGTTCGGCCTGCACAAAACGGCCGTGAAGTGCACGTTTCTTTCGACCCAAGAGAGCGCAGGGCGGCACCGAGCAACCCTCCGTTCGACTGCCAAGCACTAAAACCGCAGGTAAAAGGCCTGCGTCTTTCTCTCTCCGCGTGCGTATGGGCTCGCCGCATGGCGTCCAAGCCCAAGAGACATGCACTTGACGGTCATTTTGTGCACGAGCCTGCGAAGAAACGTGCACTTGAGGGCATTTCATGCGCCGCGCCCCGTCGCTACCGCGCTTCGGTAGCATCGACCAGGTCGATGAGTTCCTCGCGAGAGTGCGCGCCGCACTTCTAGCAGGCTTCGAGTAAGAGACGGCTCCCAGCCTCCAAGAAGAAAGGGCGGTGCGACGTCGCAGGTACGTCGCACCGCCCTTGTCGTAGTCCCCCTGTGCCGCCAGGCGCCTCGGTTACAGCCCCCGGACGAGCGTCTCAGCGATCTGGATGGCGTTCGTCGCGGCACCCTTGCGGACCTGATCGCCGCAGCACCAGAAGCTCAGCGAGCTCACGCCGTCGGGCGCGGAGAGGTCGCGGCGGATGCGGCCGACCCAGATGAGATCCTGGTCGGACGTGTCGAGCGGCATGGGGTACTTCGCAGCCGCGGGGTCGTCGACGACCTTCACGCCGGGCGCTGCCTCCAGGATGTCACGCGCCTCGTCGGGCGTGATCGGGCGCTCGAACTCCACGGTGATGCTCTCGGAATGGGAGCGCATGACCGGCACGCGCACACAGGTGCAGTTCACGCGCAGCTCAGGCAGGTGCATGATCTTGCGGCCCTCGTTTTGGAGCTTCATCTCCTCGGAGGTGTAGCCCTCCTCCTTGAAGCCGCCGATCTGCGGGATGAGGTTGCACGCCAGCTGGTACGCAAACGCCTGCGCCGGCCGAATGGGACGACCCGCGCCCATGTCCTCGAGCTGGCCCTCGAGCTCGTGCAGGCCCGGAGCGCCGGCACCCGACGCGGCCTGGTACGTCGACATGATGACGCGGCGGATACCCGCGGCTTGGTGCAGCGGCCACAGCGGCACGAGGCCGATGATCGTCGCGCAGTTGGGGTTGGCGATGATGCCAGAGTGCCACGCCACGTCCTCGGCGTTGACCTCGGGAATCACGAGCGGCACGTCAGAGTCGAGGCGAAACGCGTGAGAGTTGTCCACGACGACGGCCCCGGCCTGCACGGCCGCCGGGTAGAGCGCCCGCGCGATGTCGTCGCCGGTCGCGCCCAGCACGAGGTCGACGCCCTCGAAGCTCTCGGGCGTCATCTCCTGCACCGTCAGCTCGCCGTCGCCAAACGAAAGCTTCGAGCCGGCCGAGCGCGCCGACGCCAGCGCGCGCACCTCCGCCGCCGGGAAGTCGCGCTCCTGCAGGACCTTGAGCATCTCGCGGCCCACGGCCCCCGTCGCCCCCGCCACCGCGAGAACCGGTCGCTCGGGCATAGGCTTGCTCCACGCCATCGCAATCACGCATCCTTCCTGGAACGCTGGCCCCGGCTCCTTGCGCTATCGGACGACCTTCACCGTGCCGGCCGGCGCATCCTCGTCCATGTCGAACGCGGTGTGCAGCGCCTGGACGGCCGCCGTAACCTGGTCGGCGTCGATGACCGTCGAGATGCAGATGGGCGACGTCGAGATCATCGAGATGTTGATGTCGTTGTCAGCCAGTGTCTTGAACATCTTGGCCGCGACGCCCGGGTAGCTCTTCATGCCGGCGCCCACAAGCGACACCTTTGCGATGTGTGCATTGACCTCGACGCCCTCGCCGCCGACCTCCTGGCACAGCTCGCCAATCTTCTTGGAGAGACGCTCGACGTCGTGGATCGGCATCGTAAACGAGATGTCCGTCAGGCCGTCGTGCGACACGTCCTGAATGATGATGTCGACGTTGACGCCCAGCTCGCCGAGCATGCCAAAGATCTGGGCCGCGATGCCGGCGCGGTCGGGCACGTGACGCATCGTGATCTTGGCCTCGGACAGGTCGTGCGCAATGCCGCTGATGACGACGCCCTCGCTGTAGTTGGAATCCATACGGTCCGGAGCCTCCTCGATGATCGTGCCCTTGGAATCGGTGAGAAACGACGAGCGCGCGTGGATGACCACGCCGTACTTGCTGGCGAACTCGACGGCGCGCAGCTGCAGCACGCCGGCGCCGTTCGCCGAGAGCTCGAGCATCTCGTCGTAGGACAGGCGGTCGAGCCGGTGCGCCTTGGGGCAGATGCGCGGGTCGGCCGTATAGACGCCGTCGACGTCGGAGTAGATCTCGCAGCGATCCGCCTTGATGGCAGCGGCCAGAGCGACGGCTGTCGTGTCGGAGCCGCCGCGGCCCAGCGTCGTGATCTCGCCGGCGGCGTTGACGCCCTGGAAGCCGGCGACGATGACGATGTTGCCTTCGTCCAGATCGCGGCGCAGGCGATCCATGCCGACGATGCGGTCGATCTTGGCGCTCGTGTGCGTGGGGTCGGTAACGATGCCCACTTGCGCGCCCGTGTGGCTGACGGCCGGCACGCCCAGCGCCTGGACCGCCATAGCGAGGACGGCAACCGAGACCTGCTCGCCAGTCGAGAGGAGCATGTCCATCTCGCGCGCAGGGGGATCGGGATTGACGGCGTGGGCAAGGTCGAGCAGGTGATCGGTGTTGTCGCCCATTGCGGACACGACACACACGACCTGGTTGCCCGCGTTGTGCCGGCGCACGAGCCGAGCTGCCACGTTCTTGATGCGCTCGACCGTGGCAACGGAGCTGCCGCCGAACTTGGTGACGACGAGAGCCATGCGGATCCCTTTCGAGACGGCGCCTTCCTCTCGGGCGGTGCCCTGGAACGGCGCGCGATGCTGTCACGTCCCGCGCGAAATGTAGATGCGGGGCGGGAGATTCTGACGGACGGCATGCCGCGGCGCGCCGGTGTCAGAGTCAGACAAGTATAGTCTCACGCGTTTCTGAGGCGTTTCCGAATTGCCGGCCGCACAGCTCACACAGGGGAAGCGGTCACGAGATGACGGCGAAGAGCGGGGGCGAAGCCACGCGAGCCTGTGCAGCGGGGGCGCCCGCAGCGAGAAGCGCAGCTCGGGCAGAAAGCCGCCTTGTGTATGAGCGAGTCCACTCGGCAGGCGCCGCCTTGCAGCGAGAGACGCCCTCCGTGGACGAGAATCGAGCTCGTGTATGGCAGGCACACCAGGCCTCGCCGGCCGCACCGCGCCGACCTGCGTTTTTGCGCGCGACGTCCTTCGGATCGGCCTTCGGATCCGAGGGAGCATATTCACGAGGGGGGTGCGGCAGGAAGTTGGACCGGGGGATTCCCCGGTCGGGACGGAGGCCGCGTGTACAGCGAGAGGGAGAAGGTCTTCTGCGTCGAGAGGATGTGGGCCGAGGGGCTCAGGCCGGCGACGGCCTCCAGGGCGTGGGGCTCGCCGGCCAGGTCGACCCTGCGCGGGTGGGAGCTGCTCGCCCTGGCCGGCGAGCTGCCGGCCGTGGCGCCGCGCGCCAGGGGGGCGTGCGAGCACGCCAGGCACGCGCGCTACCCGGCGGCGACGGTGGCCGAGGCCCTGAGGCTGGACGCGCTCGGCAAGCGCCCCTCCGAGGTCGCCAGGGTCCTGGGCCTCTCCTCGGGGGCCGTGGTGGGGGCCTGGCGCAGGCAGGCCCGCGCGGGTAAGCTGCTGCCCGACGGCACGCGCCCTCCCGGGGCGCGCCGGGAGAGGGGGTCGGCGGTGGGCGAGGGGGAGCCGGGGGCCCTGAGGGCCAGGGTGCGCGAGCTGGAGCTGGAGAACGCGGTGCTGTGGGAGGTGGCGCGCGACCCAAAAGCAGGAGACCCGGCGAGA